>NZ_CP093277.1:0-167204 GCF_022605325.1 Klebsiella sp. HC6 | reverse complement strand
CAACAGAATAACCGCGATCAACAACCTGTTTAACTGCTTCAGTTTTAAACTCTTCGGGATAACGCTTACCGCTCATGGGCACCTCTCTTTAAGCCATCTTAAATGACTCTGAGGTGTCTGTTAAACCCGTGGCGATTCACCATGGTGACATCAGGATGATTAGTAGGACTAACTCCCCAGTACGGAGGGAGTTAGTCTTGGCTATCGACAATATAAGTTCATTTCTCAACGCGGAAGACGTTGTTGTTGATTCGGGAATTTCGGGTTTTGGTTATTACCCGGACTCTGGTACCAGTAAGCTACTGTCGCGATGTCATCCTGTCTTTCATAGAGTCGAATGTCATCATTGCCCATTTGCTGGAAAGTTACTTTAATCTCTTCATGAAACGCTACAGGGTCGGGTAAGTGCCAGCGGTACAGCCCATGCATAGGCAATGCATCATCACCGAAACCATGTACCGGGTTAGCATCCCCAGTCTGGAAGAAATCACGGGTATGATCCCGTTTCGACTGCCAAGGATAACCAACATATAGCGTCTGAAAACATTGTGCTGATGCGTGGCCAAGATCGTTTCTCTGATGGAAAGCCCAGGCCCCACCAAAATAATCTTCAGAACCGGTAGAATGTTGGGTTGGATAGGTAGAGTCGCCATCCACGTAAAATTTAAACTCCCCTTCACCCCACCAGTATCGTTCCAGCGCGGTCAGAGCCAGATATGTGCCCACGTAATATCCGTAACCTTGCACATTATCCAGCAAAACATAATCTTCTCCAGGAGTGGTCACACGCTGACGTCGCCACTGTGCATGGAAGTAGAGAGGGTCAGTAAATGGAGAGGATACCAACGCATAGTTAATTGTGAAAAAGAAATGCTCAATATCTGCTTCGTGCTCATTGCTGATCACAATCTTTGCTGAGCGATTAAAAGGCATTCGGAAATAAGAGTTAAACCCGCCTGTCGGATTAACTATTATCGGCAACGAATTTATATCGCAGCGCGCACCAAAACCATTACAGAAAAAGTCCCCAATCGGCGATTCAACGGAAGGGACTGTTTCATCATCCCAGTAAATACGGATCACAACGTCTCGTAAGACAAAGCTGCCACGATGAGTTTTATCTGTCAACGTAAACCACATGTGTCGTATTTCTGCCGGTCCTTTGATATCTGCAATAGTAATACTTTCACCTGCAGGAATTCGAATAAAACCACTCCCTTTACGGCCCGGACCGAGATGGCTAGCAGCCATACATGATTTACCCTTTTCTCCGGTCATGTTCTCAGGCGAAATTGTTCGCGTCTGCTCATGCTGAAAAGTGGTGACAGAACTTAACATATTCATGAATTTCCCTTATTGCTTAGCTAAAAGAAGTATCGTTAGTTTTTATTTTTACCTGGCTCTTTTTTTCACTGTTGAGGAATATTGCAGCGAATATCATGAAGATAACAACAATCAATCCCAAACCTTTAAAGGTGGTCGCTGGACCGACCTTATCATAAAAATTTCCTGCAACAGTTGAGAACAGGATAACCCCAACAGAACCAGCAACTTGATATCCAACCAGAAAGACTGTCGCTGATAATCGACGGTCAAAATTAATCGCGATATATTTAAAAACTGCAACCAGGACAGTAGTAATCTCCATGCAATGCATTAATTTTATAATCGAAATAAAAACAAGAGAGCTTGTGTATCCTGTCATAAGGATTCTTGCAGCAGAAATACAGGCTGCAAATATCAATGCGTTTTTCGCGCCAACACGGTTAACGATGAATGGCACCGTAAACATCACCCCTGCTTCCAGGAAAACCTGCAATGAATTCAACACGCCATAAATTTTATAGCCTTCACCTTCATTTCCGAAAAGGTGAGTAAAATAGACAGGAAACAGTTGCTGATCATAAATATTATACAAACTGTATGTGCCAAGAACGTAAACAACGAAAACCCAAAAGTCTTTCAATCGAAAAACAGCCATGATCTCATGAAAGGTTAAAGGATCATTTACCTTCATTAGCGCTGAACTGTAGTGTGACATATCCGGTTTAAAGGTGAAATTCAGGATGATAAACAGAATACCTACAACAGAAGCGGCCCAAAAATTAAGGTGAGGATTTTTAGCAATGAGTATTCCTGCAAGTAAGGTTCCAGCAGCGTAGGCTATACTCCCCCAGGTACGGGCCTGACCAAATTCAAAACCAAATGCTCTACTTATTTTCTCACAATAGGAGTCAATAAGCCCCATACCGGCTACCCATCCCAGACCAAGATATACACTCCCCGTCACTACTCCTATATAAAAATGGTCGCGGAGTAAGGGTTCATAAACGTTAATGAGGAAAGGAGCTGCACATGTAATTATAAGGCTTTGGAACCAGACTAAATTTTTCTTTAAAACAAGCTTGTCCTGAACTACTCCATAGATAAACATAATGATTAATGCAATGAAGAAGTTCAGAGAATAAACAATACCTGTTTGCCGTGCACTAAGTCCAATCTGGCTACTCAACCAGATTGCATAAAATGAAAAAACTAAACTTCCCGCGGCATAGTAAACCATGCTGTAACATGAGGAAAACCAATAATTTGGATTACGATAAAATGCTCTATTGCTCATTGTGTTACCCCGGCGATGTAATGTAGTGTAAGCATGAGGAGCTAAAAATTTAGCTAAAACATGAAACAAGCAAAAACGTGAAGTCCGTCAAGGTTACACATGCAGGCGCCCCCCCCGGAAAGCAATGAGCATCTGGGGGGCGCTTTCTCGCAACTTAAAAAATGATTAACAGTCACCTTTGTGCTTTGCAGTTAAATCCTTGAAAGAGGAAAAATGTCAATAAATATTTTCAGTGCGCAAAGAAAGATCTTTTATTATCGATGGGTATATTTTCTCCAGGGTGTAGAGTCGTAATAAAAAAAGAGATAATGCACTCAAAATGATTGGGACGTAGATAAATAGGATTTGTAATGTAAAGAGAACAATAATCGGTTGAGTAGTTACATTGCCAGGTATGTATCCGGCCATACCAAGGATCCAACCAATGCCTCTAGAAGCAATGCCGCTACCAAGGATGGCACTGAAACTGCCGCCACTGTAGACTAAGCCATCGTTTCGAATTCCGAATTTCCATTCTCCATAATCAATTGTGTTAGCCAGCATAGAATATGCATTTCCCATTATGGGAGCAAATCCAGGGTCATGTATTCAATCTGGTGATTTGCATTACAGTACATAATACTCGCGTTCAATAAATGTACCGATGACTTTGTCATGCATTTCTGTGGATTTTGAATAACCGAGTGTCTTGCGATTCAGCCGTTTCAACCGGTTACGAAGATTCAGGTTTTCACGTTCAATTCGCTGTGTGTAAAGTTTACCTGTGATGTGTTTTTCCTTCGGTAACATGTCGTAAGCACTGAAGTTATCTGTACACCAGAAGGCGACGTCAAAACCTGATAATAGCGTCAGTAATTTACGAAGTGTCTTTTTACTTCGACAGCCAAAAGCATGAGCGATAATACGTTTGAGGCGTGGCTCCCAGGCATACCACAGCCAGCGTTGCTATTTTTTGTTACCCACAAATGACCACATTTCATCAACTTCGCAGATGAGTTGAATGTGCAAATTATCCAGAGGCAGTGTGGTTACACATCGCGGCGAGAGTTTTTTAACGTGCGCACAACGGCATTAATGCTGATATGAAGCGCACGGGCAGTATCACGAATACCGGCATTGTTCATCGCGAGGTCAACAATTTTTTCTTTCATTCCGGGCTGGCAGGCGCGATACGCATAATCAAGTTGAAAACTACGACAACACGCCTGACAGCGATAACGTTGGTGGCCTGCACTTCCCAGACCATGCTTTTTTACCGCAGCCGTTTGCTCATAAAACGGGCATCTTGCATCAACCTTAGCCATCAGAATTCCTCCCATAAAAACGGACAGTCTACCTGATGATCACCAGATTGAATACTTGACCCACCAACCCATTTCAAATGGAATTGATTAGTTATATTGAAAAAAACCTTTCTTCGTATGGATATAAAGTGCTAATTTGCAATAGTCAGCACAATCAGCAAGGAGAGAAGAGAAGAGATTTTTGGATATTCTGAGAAGAAATTAGGTTGAAGGCGTTATTGTAAATTCAATGAACGAAAATCTTGCGGATTATTTTATTTCTAATTTAAATATAGTTTCCATTGATAGAAAAATTAGTGATGCTATTCCTGTGATTTCCTGTGATTTCCTGTGATAATTATACAGAAGGAGCTATAGCAACGAAGTATTTAATTGATTGCAATTGCCAGAAAATCCTCTATATTGGTTCTGTTAGCACTACAAAAAAAAATCAACATGGACGCTGATAAGCGTTTTTCTGCTTACATGGATAAAATTACTGAGAGAGGGTTATCGCCTTTTTCTTATGATATGGATTTTTCACTTTCGTATAGCGAAAAGTTTAATGTCATTAGAGCGTTATTGCTTAAAGATAAATATGATGGTGTTTTTACAGATGATTCTTCAGCTATTGCAACAATTAACGCTGCTAAAGCTTGTGGACTAGCTATTCCTGGTCATTTAAAAGTAGTTGGTTTTGATGGCGCTGATTTGACATTGCAGTATGCTCCTTACCTTTCCACTATTCGGCAGCCTATTAAAAGCATTGCACAACATGCAGTTAAAACTTTGCTAAATAAAATAAACGGCCTTCCTTTTGATAATATAATTAATTTACCTGTTAATCTTCATATTGGGTGTGATTAGAGTATTGGAAATTTAGATATTTTCATTCTGTTGCCTAAAATATAGCTTAAGATTGATTAAATCACATAAAAACAAGCAATTGGTACTTTTTTTTTAAATTTACCTGTTGCTTGTTGTAAATTCTTAATAAGCTATGCTTGACACCAACAACAGTCTCGAATTAAGATGCTTTATTAACTCTTGAGATATGTTGTTATGGCAAAAAAAATAAATTTCAGCCGTATTGCCGAGTTAGCTGGCGTGTCTACGACAACCGTCAGTCATATATTTAATGGTAATGCCGAACGACATCGTATTTCTGATATCACAAAGAAAAAAGTATTAGCCATTGCAACACAATTTGCTGATCAAGAACATATACGCAGAGCGATAATAAGGGCATCTTTAACTAGAACCATCGGTGTAATTGTACCTGACATGTCTAATTTCAGTTTTGCGATGTTTCTGCACAAACTTGAAATGATATCCAGTCACCAAGGTATACAAATTATCATATCTTGTAGCCATTACAACCCAGCTCAGGAGGTCAATGCTATTAATAATCTTTTGGAACGAAAAGTTGATGGTATTATTACCATAACATCGTTAGATGATGATGTGCTCTATTCAAAGGTAAGCATCAAAACGCCTGTTCTATTATACGATCGTTTTATTTCTCATAGTCAATTACCTTTTGTCTCTTGTGAGTCAATTTGTTCAGTTACAAAACTTATATCTGAAAAAGCTAAACTATTTGATGAGTTCTGGTTTTTAGGCGGTGATATTCAAATATCAACTATCAGAGAGCGGCTGATTGGTTTCAGAAAAGGCTTAAAAAAAGCAGGCCTAAAACTAAATAAAGAATGGATTGTCTATGATAAGTATCATGAGAATCTTGGTTACCATTTGATGGAGAAAATAACCAAAAAAATTGGACGATTACCAAAGGCTATATTTACACCGTCTGGAAACTTGTTGGAAGGAGTTTTGTTATATTTGAAGGATAATAAAGTTGCACAAAATGAGATTTATCTTTGCTCTTATGATTACAATATGTACCACGATTTCCTTTTTTATGATGTTGATATTTTATCACAAGATTATGAACAACTTGCCAGACACTGTTTTATAAATATTCAGCACCTTATTAATAAACATGCTGTTGAGCATAGAATAACAAGGGTCCCTCCTAAATTAATTGTATCTTCAAGATAATCTTCTCTCTATAGCTCTATATATAATAGAGTACTTTTGATCCTGGAGGCGTTCAAAGTCGGATAACTGTTATCTTGACATTAGATGGCATTAAAACTAACACCATTTTTAATAAAGGATGACTGAAATTGGTTATATCAGTCTTATTTTATCAGCCTGGGTTAGACTCCATGTTATCGTTCACAGCAGTAAATTAGTGAGGGCCACGATGAGCGAAATATAGTCATTCGCACCCTGAGAATTATACTTTGAAGTGATTCAGGGTATGCGCTTACTGGTTACGAATATTGAGCGAGAATCATGTGATGATCGCCGCTTTTCTTTCGAGCCAGTAAGTGCTCCACGTTCGCTAACGAATACTCAGGGCATGCAGATAAACTGCTGGCTATATTTCTTTCGAAGAGCGTGGAATGCAACCAATCCCCGATGAAAAGGAGTTGGTGATGACTACGACTAATCAATTTGCTGCACATGTTGGGGGGGTGCGGACGAATTCCTGGACTTTCAGGAGTTAATTTATGCATTCATACGAGGATCGTATCCGGGCCGTCGAACTTTATTACCGGTACGGTAAAAAGACCTCTGCGGTTGTCAGAGAGCTGGGATATCCTTCCACAAAACAGTTGAGCCGTTGGGTACGGATTTATGAACAGAAGGGCGATTTACCCAGAGATTTAAAGCCAAGGGAACGCTATTCACGTGCGCAGAAAATTGCTGCTGTCGAGCATTATCTTACACACGGTGGATGCCTGTCGTTCACTCGTCGCGCCATTGGTTACCCCTGCAACGAGGTTCTCAAATCCTGGATTCGGGAATTTTACCCGAACAGCCGTCCTCTGATTATTCGCTCAGGCACAAACAAATGCTTCAGCCCGGAAGAGAGATCTCAGGCCGTCAGAGAGCTCTGCAGCCGACGTGGAACCGCGCTTAAGGTTGCACAAAACATAGGCGTCAGCGTTCCAGTCCTGTACAAATGGAAGAAAGACCTTATCAGTGACGAGGCTTATCAATCCATGCGCAAACGAAAAGCTGTCCTTCAAGATAAAAACCAGGATGCTTTGCTCGGTGAAATCCAGCGTCTCAGACAGCAGGTTCATCAGCTGCAGCTCGAACGTGACATACTGACAAAAGCGAATGAACTGATAAAAAAAGACCTGGGCATCAGCTTTCTGACCCTGAAGAACAGGGAGAAAACCCAGATCGTTGATGCCCTTAAGAAAAAGTATCCCGTTGCTGAGTTGCTTGGCGTTCTGCAACTTGCCCGCAGCTGCTATTTTTACCACAAAGCCAGCCAGCGCTTGAGTGATAAGTATGCGGAAATACGCGTGATCATGGCGGAGATCTTTGAGGAAAACTACCGCTGCTACGGCTATCGACGTCTTCATGCGATGCTTCGTACTAACAACCGGTTTATTTCTGAGAAGGTTGTCCGCAGACTGATGGCAGAAGAACAGCTCGTTGTTAAGCGCGCCAGGCGACGACGATACAGCTCTTACTGTGGAGAAATCGGCCCGGCACCGGAAAATCTGCTCGCCCGGGATTTTAGTTCCTGCAGCCCAAATGAAAAGTGGCTGACCGATATTACCGAGTTCCAGCTTCCGGCTGGAAAAGTGTATCTGTCGCCGGTTATCGACTGCTTTGATGGCCAGGTAGTGAGCTGGTCGATAGGAACACGCCCGGACGCAACGCTGGTGAATACCATGCTCGATGATGCGATCGGCACGCTCAGCGCAAATGACAAACCGGTGATACACAGCGACCGCGGTGGCCATTATCGATGGCCGGGTTGGCTTGATCGTATCAACACATCCGGACTTATAAGGTCCATGTCGCGCAAAGGATGCTCGTCGGATAATGCGGCGTGTGAAGGCTTCTTCGGGCGGGTCAAAAATGAAATGTTCTATGGAAGAAACTGGGCAGGTATAACGCTGGAAAAATTTATCTGCTTCCTGGACAGATACATACGCTGGTATAACGAGAAGCGTATCAAGCTATCATTAGGTGCAATGAGTCCGGTGAAGTACCGGCAGCATCTTGGGATCACAACATAACAGTCCAGGAAAACATCCGCAGCCCCAAAAGTGACATTACTAAATGGTTCTAACACATTCAGTGCGCATAACAAAGATTATGTTAAATCAAATAATAAACGAAATAAAAATCAATATGTTGAGGCAGTGGCCTGCTACTTTCCCACTCCAGCAACCAGTCATGGAAGCTTTAGAAACAGAGTCCTCTCATGAGTTTGTGATGCCTTAAATCCATGGTGAGCATAGAAACCTTTGGCTTCTTCAGTAAGCGCATGAACCATTATCGCACGAACGCCAATGTTCTCAGCTACGCGATAACACCGTAGAACTGCATCGTGGAGTAAATCGGCACCAACCCCTTTTCCGTGCAATGAGACATCTACCGCCAGGCGAGCGAGTATAATCACCGGTATAGGATCTGGCATGTTACGCCGAAGACTGCCTGTAGCTTCCGTATGGTTAACGCTACCGGTGGCCAAAGAGTAAAAACCAGCTACTTTCTTCGTACCCTTCTTGCAAACAACGAACGTTCGGGCAGCGCCAAGAGCTTGATTTTTTAAACCTCTCTGTTTTAGCCATTCATCGAGGACTGTCTCTCCACTGACGAACTCAGCCAGCTGATGAGCGCTGGATAACGGCTCGGGCGCGGTTATACGTCCCACTGAGGTTTCCTTGCCAGTAGTTTATTAATGGCGGAATCATCCTCGATTGGTGCATCGAGCATATCGATGAACTCTGCATACTGTTCGTCGTTAAAATTGAAAACACGGCGATCAAGGATCACATTCTCCGCAGCCTTGCAGGCAATCTCTAGGATAAAGTCGGTTCGCGATTTATGAAGGATCTCTGCAGCGGCATCGATGAGTGCTCTCTGAGACTCTTTAGCTCTTAGGTTGAGTTGAACATCTGATTTCATACACACCTCTCCTGTATAGCAATTGGTATA
This sequence comes from Klebsiella sp. HC6, assembly GCF_022605325.1. Taxonomy (NCBI): domain Bacteria; kingdom Pseudomonadati; phylum Pseudomonadota; class Gammaproteobacteria; order Enterobacterales; family Enterobacteriaceae; genus Klebsiella; species Klebsiella sp. HC6. The sequence goes on along the minus strand of NZ_CP093277.1, from coordinate 158,264 downwards.
CAAGAATAACACAACACGAACGTATAGCAAATGCTACACATCTCAAAGTGTCGATAATTCGTTTTATGTTAAATATCAATCACTTAGCGTCAAATTATAGCTGTTCTTCTGCAATGGCCTGCTCACTATCACTGCCAGCACGACTTCAGTCGGGATAGATGGATTCTTTTCTGGCATTAATGCCATAAAGACAAACACGGTTTTTTTCAGGCAAATGGATACCCATCAGGCGAAGAATAAAGCCGCGCCACCCCCGGTTAACCTGACGGTTATAGTCATACAGGTCTGCATTTTCTTTTTTAAGCTTTGACCATTCATGCATGAGTGTTAGTGCATCGAGCTCGGTGATGTGCTTCACTTCATCACCGATACGTACTGTGTTAATGCCTCTTCCCGTCATGATGATCCCCTCCGGCAATATCAGTTTCAGATTAACGCTGTTGTGATGATGATTTAACTACACACTAAAGGCAATCTAACGTTTAATCATACCTCTGATAATAAAGAACATCATGGTTAATGAAAACACAATCAGAAGCCAGCCAAAGGGTTTGGCATCAAAAAAAGTAGTGATGCAATCATTAGTACAGGTAACCACCTTCGGGGTGACAATAGAAATTCCCCATCCAAGAATAACTACCATAGTGCCTGCTACTGCGGCTAAGAAAAAAGTGGTGAAGAATGCGCATCCGACTACCAGTAACAATCCAATCAGTTCAAATATCATATTCATGATTGCGCTCCAGGTGAGATAACTGCGAACAGACTGATGCTGGCTGTATTATTTAACATATTTCCAGACGCCTGCTGGTATTTTATCATAAAACTTCCCCATTGCCATTTCCGCCAGCCGGTGATCCACTGCGGCATTAAAGTGCTCAAGTTCGTCATCCGTCAGGGAATATTTATTTTTTTCTATTATCCTTTCCAGAGTTTCCTGTGATGTACAGCGGCGTAGTCGTAAAATCCATTCCTGTTTCGTCATTAATTTTATATATCCTGAGGTGTCCCGGTAATATCATTCTGGAAGATGCTTTTCTTTCAGTCGGTTATGAGTGAACCATTTTGCATATGTAATGTAGACCACAAAAGTTAAGAGTGCGGACAGACTATATATCCAGAGAACAGGCACTACGTGATGAAAACGTATCATCTGACCGGATTCATCTGCCATACTCATTAATGCATTGCTGTATGTTTCAGTCTGAATAAACTCGTAGTAAGGTACCATCACAACATGAAGAAAAAATAAATTAAGCAGATACGTCAGAGAAAACGCGTGTTCCTGCCCGTTATAGGGCGCATACTGCGCAAAGGCGAACATCCATCCTGTGAAAAGCAGAAAACACATCGCGAAATACACCACCACCCATACCGCTGTTTTCATCACTGCCCTCAGTTATATAATTTGTCTGTAACGAAAATGGCATTCAGGCGTTCAGGTCCGTGCCGTTCTGCTTAAGATAATCACTGATGCTCAGGCCGGACAAGCGAATGTTATCCGAAATCTCCCTGAACTGCTCCTCCCAGCCGTCCTGCAGCTCCCTGATTGCCGCGATCTGGAAAGCAACACTGAAAGGCGTTCTGCCCAGTTTCTCGGAAAGCCAGAACAGATGCCTGCCAATCTCTTCGTCCGGTACCGAATCGAGCGCATCACTCAGTAAGGTTTTTTCGTCTTCCTGCCAGGGATGACCGGCTCGCGGAAAACGCGGATCAGGCTGGCGGTCTTTTTTCTCCCTTTTTTCCCGTCTGGCAACGGTCGGCGCATCGCCTTTTTTCAAGCCGACGCGCGCTTTCATGGCGCCGATAGCGGCGACGGCCAGTACCAGCGTTTCACGCTCCTGGCGCGTGAGCAGGCTGTCCTCGCAAATCAGGGTGTTCAGGTTATCGATCAGCTTATTCAGCCCGGGTTCAGTGACTTTCATTTTATGCTCATATTCCTTGTGTGGTGGCTATCAGTCCCGGCTCTCATTCACCTGGACGGTGACCGGCAGGCCTGCATCAAAACAGGTCTGATACCAGCTGGCCACCTGCAGGGGATCGCCCTCTTTTATCCGGCGTATGCCGCCGGCATCCGTCAGCTGCAGGCAGGTGGTACCGTCCAGACGGATCACGTAGGCCGCTTCCCGCAGGGAGTAATGACCGTCACCCAGCTGCAGCTCCACCGCGTCACCGGCAGCCGTCTGGCGTAACGGCAGACGCCGGACGTCTGTCAGTCGTTGTCGTGCCGTTTCAGCCTCGCGTTCTGCCTGGAAGAGCGGTTCTGCAATGCCGCGACCGGCCTCCGTCAGCTCGACGGCCAGCTGCAGGTTCGGGGCGCGCAGGGTGCGCAGCCAGCCCGCGGCTTCCATGCGCCGGCAGGAGGCGCGCAGGTTCGGCCCGTACACCGGGGCATCCCCGCCCTGCTCCAGCACCCGCTCGATATCCCGCGTCGCCACCGGCCCCGGACGTTTCGCATCGAGGGCGGCCAGCACAATCAGCACCCGCCGCTGCAGCGGCGATGGTCGGCGCGCCTGAGTCATTGCTTGTCCGCCTCCGGCCAGATGAGTTGTCTGAGGCGCAGGTGATCGGCGTCTATGAGCTCTTGTCTCTTTATGGCATTCACTGAGGCATAGCCATTTATGGCCAGTTCATACCAATAGCTCAGCACGGCACCGGCCTTGGCTGACTCGCTGATGTAAATCGCGCCCTGGCTGTCCAGATTGCATTCACGGATACGCTCTTCCGCTATCCGGGTCAGCTGCTCATAGCTGAGTGAAAAATTCACTTCTTTCTCATCCATCCTGCTCGCTCCGTCTGAACATGTCCGGTTAGGTTAAAAATCATATCATGTATGATTTATTACTAATAATTCAAATATCATATCAGATATTATTGTGTGTTTAATGCTAAATATCACATTCAGTATGATTTTATGTGTTTGGTTTGATTATCATATCCTTTGCGCGTTTCCCGCCGCGCAGATCCGGTTTCTGGCTAAGTAGGAAGCAAGGATTATCACATGCCTGTATTAGGCTCCAGAGCGTGAAAAGGCGCACAATGTGGCCTTCTTAGTACAGGAGAACATGGCAATGACAGACCAGAACAATGAAGCTCGCGATATGTGGGCCGAAGCGTTGAGTTTAATGTTTAAAGGCGATCACCAGGAAGAATTGTTCCGGATTTCAGATGATGAGATTGATGCCCTGGAGGGGTTGTCTCCGGACAGATGGCCAACGGCAGGACAGACAGACATTAACTGGGATCTGTCTGTTCCGGGGCGCAGACATTCGATTTACCTTCCTGGTCCACGGGTATTGCAGCCTGCTGACTGTGAACAAATTGATCTCAGTTCTCTGGTGCTGGGGAAAGCCTCTTTTGCTGATTTTGACCCGCTTATTAATTCCTTCTTTCGACTGACAGATTCCAGCCTCTGGGTGGAAATTACCAACCCGAAACTCGGAAAGGCCATACTGCATATCGCAAAAGGATGGCCTGTTTCACCGGTCCTGTTATCTGTGCACGAAGATGGTGGATTTCATTTCGGGGACGGGACCCATCGTTATGAGGTACTGAAGCGGTCTGGAACACCTCATTTTTATTTTCTGGCTATGCCGGATGATGTATCTGCCATTAATAAGCAACTTACGTTTCAGTGGATGAGCGACTAACGCTTTGCGTCAGCATGGCATGTCTGGCTATGCGGAAAGCAAGTGGGACGTGCCTCATGTCCTGCTGAAAATGGCAACGGAAGCCGTTCAGCTTTCAGTGTTTTGTGAAGAATCCCCTGCCACAAGGGAGGGGAAAGGTCAGAGGGTACGGATAAAATCGGGACCAATAATGGCAATGATCCGGGTACGGCTGGTCAGGCGGATGATTTTTTGCTATCCGAGCCCCCGCAATAATTTTCTGATCTCTTTACTGCGCCGCACGTTCAGGTCGTGCATCAGCTGTGCCCGTCCGGTGAAACTCAGCAAACCATCGTGCGTGGCCAGTGCCTCGAAACGCAGATGATGACCTTCTGCCAGAAACGCAGCATGCCTTGCAGGACTGAGCCAGCTGAGAGCCTCCAGCATATCTTTCCATGCCCGACGCAACAGCTGCAGGGACGCCTGAAGACCATATACCGGGCGGTTGTAATCCGGCGCACCGGTAACCGGATCTTCCTCCTGGAATTTCCAGACTGCTTCATGGTGCGCCAGGCGGTTACGCAAGTCACGGATACGGGTAAATTTCTTTTCCAGCACGTGACGGGGGGTGCCGGCCGGGGCGCCGGGGAACACCGACGGAAGCAACTGGGGCCACAGGAGCGAGCGGTTCCGCGGTTCATCGTAGTTTTTCGTGAGAAAATTGGTCCAGAAACCAAAGTCCAGACCGGAGATCACCCGCTCTGCCGTCGGCGCCTTGCCCGCAGCACGGATACGTTTTGACACCTTACGGATACAGTCTTCTTCCCAGGCTGTCCGGTCATACACCGGTTTCCCGTGATGCATGAGCTTCTGGCCACGGGCATCGGTTTTGTAGCGCTTGTTCTGGCGTATCCAGGTCTTGTCACCGATATAGCGGGGTAAATCAAAGATCCAGTTGGTATCGGTTCGCCAGTGTCCGGCAGCGCCGGGCAGCCGGGCATGGCGAATACTGTAATCGATGGCGTTACGCAGCGTCACCTCAAGGCAGTGCATCAGCGGCTGCATGGCGGCGGAAACGGCTTTGTTCCAGTTATACCCGCCCAGTTCTTCACCAGGTTTCAGCTTCAGCACGTCAGTGTAAATGTTCAGCCGCCCGGCCGAGATATAGTCTTCCAGCTGCATACAGCCCTCCCGGGCTAAACTGAGGGTCAGGTTGACGGGCGTACCAGTAACTGGTAGATTTATCCCATCAAGGCGCGGATTTCTTCGGACCCGTGCGTTAAAGTTAGTACCGGAAAAGCCATCCCTCGGGGTGGCTTTTCTCGTTTATATCTGTCTCAGATAAGCGACCATTCAAAAGCGTCCATGCGCATTGCCTTTCGCAGTTCATTAATCATTTCCTGAAAAACAGTTTCCGGGAACATATTAAAAAGTGACCGGTGAAGCGCCTGTACCGTCTCTTCATCCCGGGACGCCCCGTTGACCAGCAGTGCGGCATACAGGGAGTTCCCCCTTGCCAGGCTGTCAATCCCTCTCAGCTGTCCGGCGCGGATCTGAAGGTATGGCATCCCCGCGAGCATAATGCGCTGCAAATCATCGTTGTTTTTTATCCCGAGAATACGGCAGAACTCCCGGTGGCCGGCCTGAGTCATCTCCAGATCATAAACATGCTCGCTCAGTACTGTTCCGGCCATCCTCGCCATTTCCTGGTCCATCAGGGCAACCAGTTCACTGGTGCGGATGAAATTGCCGATCAGATCGCCAAATGTTGCCGTCAGAAACTCCTGCACAAAATCACTCTTTGATTTGCCGGCGGCTTTAGCCTGCCGCGTGATAGCTTCATCCACATCAACTGGCACATTACGCACCGTAATGGTGTTAAACAACTCAGAGGGGTCTTTTGATTTGGCATCTTTCATTACGGGCACCCTGTTAACGACTACTGACTGCATTCTGATATCAGCATCTCACACGCGTAAATGTGATGCAATATTTTATATCTGCATTTTTCAGGATGAATTTGATGCATAGGATAAGTTATGATTCCAGCGTCACTCTCTTCATTTTGCACAGATCCGGAAAAAGGCAAAGTCGGATCTCCAGACTGCAGCAGGGCTTTTTTGAAAAAATGCCGGAGATGGAAGCAGCGTAGTAAGCTGATTTAATGATGTAAGAATAAATCTTACATTAAGATATGGAGGGGTTATGGCTCGTACGATGACGGTGGACGTGGGTGATGAGCTGCATGAAAAGCAGGCTGAATCCAGACTTCAGGAACTGCGCGATCTGCTGGCCGAAGGGATCAGCAGCGGCGAGGCGAAACCATGGAACAAGAATGCATTCCTGAGGAATGTCAGGGCCAGGGTGGCAAATGAAAGAGATTGAGCTGACACCCAAAGCAGAAGAGGATCTGGAGGCCATCTGGGACTTCAGCTTCAGACAGATCGGGGTTGTTCAGGCGGATGCATAGATCGGTCGTATAGCTGCAGTATTTGATGTGCTGGCCATGCATGATATCGGCACGCATTGTGCAGAGCTGGGAGACGATATCTGCACACTGCCGGTAGAACCGGCATACGATCTATTTTGTATCATCACATTCTATGGTTACGGTCATTCGTATTCTCAGCCAGTCTCAGGATACGGCGCGACATGCACCCTGGAGATGACCGGGGAACAGGATTCTCAAACAATATAAGTTAATTGTGAGGTCGACATGACCAAAAAAAACATTGTGTATGGACTCTTTCATTATTATTCATTTCGCTTATAAAAAAAACGCTCCCGGACGGGAGCGTAAGCCAGTGACTTCGGCGTCAAATGAGGGTCTGACAAGTGGAGCTGCGGGTTAATTCTGGGTGATCTGGCTGCGATGCTTTTCCGCCTGTTGCTGATGAATAACGGAAGACTGGCCATTATTCGCCTTCTCATGCACAACAGCGGCTTTCTCATGCTCGCTCATTTCGGAAAATGGCTTAGCAGTTTCTTGGGTGTTCTCAGGTTTGGCTTTCATCATTTTTTTATGCATTTCAGCCATGTCCTGATGGGCGGCAGAATTGCCGTTTTGCATCATTTCATGGGACATTGCGGCCTGATCGTGACCGCTCATATCCATCATTTTCATGCTCTCCCCCTGAACTGCACTTTTTTCAGCGGATGATTGCATCTGATGGGCAGGCGCCTGGGCATTATTTACCTGGTCATGCATGTTCATTGTCTCTGCAGCCCAGGCAGATGAAGCGACAGCCATCATGGCAATAAAGGATACAAGGATCTTTTTCATGGTTGGGTCTCCGGTGTTTTCATACCCGAACAATCAATGCTTATAACAGAGAAAGCATTTGATCTCAGGGCTGGTTGATCATCACGCCAGGAACCGGGCGATTGAATTATCACGCTGTCCTGATTTATGGCTGATTATAAAAAACCGCCTCTGTTTATCGCGTGACTGAACGATGACATTTTTGTCACCTTCCGGGTTTCTCCTGAATAACGGTATTAATCCATTAACAGACGCACACTGAACACAATTTCCCGCCCCTGCTGTTCTGCTGACAGCTCGCCGCCGTGAGCATGAATGATCGACCTTGTAATTGATAATCCCAGCCCCGCGCCTTCCGTGTTGTAGAACCTTGATGAGTCTGCGCGATAGAACCGGTCAAACAAACGTTCCAGATTAGCGGGAACCTGGCCGGACATCGTATTCGTAATCATCACGTTCACACAGTCACTGTCACGCTCAAGGTGTATCGCTGTACAGGTGTTATCGGGAGAATACTTGATTGCATTGGAAAGCAGGTTACTGAAAGCACGTCGGAGCATATCGCTGTCTCCGGCAACAACGCCCTCTCCTTCAACCGTGATTGTCTTTCCTGTTTCGTCTGCCAGGGGCTCGAACAACTCACGTAATTCATTCAGTTCGGCTGCCAGATCCACATCATGTTTATCCAGCCGCAGCAGACCATGCTCTGAACGTGCCAGAAAAAGCATGTCACTGGTCATTCGTGACAACCTTTTCAGTTCTTCCAGGTTAGCGAATAAAATTTCGCGGTAATGCGAAACATCCCTTTCCTTAGCCAGTGCAAACTGCGTCTGCATCATCAGATTACTGACTGGTGTGCGCAGCTCATGCGCGATGTCAGACGAGAAATCTGACAGTTTCCGGAATGCCCCCTCCAGGCGATCAAACATATTATTGAACTCCTGCATGGTCTCAGAGATTTCCGGCGGAGCCAGATCGGGATTTAGACGCTGATCCAGGCTGTGTACGGTCATGGAGGAAGCCAGACTGGTCATTTCCCGTAGCGGTTTCAGACCAATACGTGTGGTCAGCCAGCCCAGAATAACAGAAATAAAGACCAGACCGATATTGAACCAGAACAGCCAGGTACTGAGTTTGTCCATAAACAGGGTGTGATACCCAGTATCCGTGGCAACCGTAATGATGACATGTTTGCTTTTACCCTGTTCCGGCGTCACGGCAACCCGCCGCGAGATACTGCGGTACACGGTGTTATTTTCTTCCGTCTGGATCATATAGTCGAGAATATCACCCGACTTATTAAGCAGGACCGCTGGAACAACAGAATTTTTGGCATAGAGTTCAACAATTTTTTCATTTTCCATGTTTTTTATAGAAATGAATAAGCCATTGTGCCCCACCATCGCATCGTTTATTTTTTCTGATAATGACTTAATATCCGTTTTGTTCCTGAACGTCTCTGTTTTAAGAAACTCTTCGGTGAGCTGAAGTTTACCTGTCAGAAAATCGCGGTCCTGATTATCGAAATAGCCATTCAGGGTGCTAATCAGGATAAAACTTGATAACCACCATACCGTAAGCATCACCGCAGAAAAAATCAGGCTCAGGCGTGTGGTCAGGGAAATTTTGAACCTCACTCTTCTCTGATCTCCAGGACATATCCGGCACCGCGAACGGTATGGATCAGTTTTGGCTCAAAGTCATCATCAATTTTACTTCTCAGACGTCTCACGGCGACATCAATCACATTCGTATCACTGTCAAAATTCATGTTCCAGACCAGGGACGAGATAAGACTCCTGGGTAACACTTCTCCGGTGCGTTGCAGCAGCAACTCAAGCAGAACGTATTCTTTACCGGTGAGATGGATCTTCTTCCCCGAACGGATCACGGTCCGGCGCACCATATCAACGGTCATATCGGCGATGGTGCAGACTGTTGCGGCCTGCGAGCGTGCCCGGCGCAGTAGGGTTCTTACACGTGCAACCAGCTCCGTAAAATCAAAGGGCTTAATCAGGTAGTCATCTGCGCCAAGCTCCAGTCCTTTCACTTTGTCCCGCACGTTGTCCTTTGCGGTTAAAAACAGGACCGGTTCTTCGTGCCCGGACTCCCTCAGTGCGCTGATGATTTGCCACCCGTCGAGGAAAGGCAGCATCACGTCCAGTATTATCAAATCATACTGTCCCTTCGACGCGGCCCCGAGACCATCGCGGCCATTATTAAAGAGATCGGCCTGATAGCCTTCCTCAACCAGTCCCTGCTGCAGGTAACGACCTGTTTTTTGTTCGTCTTCAACGATTAAAATACGCTGCATGGTCAACTCGCTGATATGAAAGTAAAAATCTCACGCATGAGCTTTGGCTGTCCCCTAGCTGATCTGAGACGGAGCAAGCATTCCAAGCCACGCTACGGCGCCCAGAATGATAATCGCAACAACGAATTCTGTCAGGATGCTGTTTCGCATCAGGGCAACGCTGCGATCATAATTCCCTTCCCTGACCATAACTTCAAGCCGGGGACCCAGGTGAAACCGGTTTGCTGCAGCCAGAAGAAGCATCAGAACAAACAGAGCCGTCTTGGCAAGCAATATCCTCCCCCAGGAACTGTTGAATAAGGGAGTTAAGTTACCCTCAGCAATATACAGATAGTTGACCAGCGCACTCAGGATCAGGGCTACAACAATCACCGTTCCTGCCGTGGCAAATTTTGCCAGGGAGTCAGATATCACAATGACGCTCTGTGCATTATGCTCGTTTCTGCGCATCAGCAGGATAGCAAATGCAACCAGAGCACCTGTCCAGGCACCTGCAGCGCCGAGATGGGTCAGATCGCTCAGTAAATGGAGATAGTAATGCAGACCGTCATGCATAACGGCGTGTCCTCCCCAGGCAAGTGTAGCCAGCGCCACGCCCCCACTCATCGTCATCAGCAGGCAGGACAATACTCTCTTATTAGTGTAAAGGAACAAAGCACCGAGTGTGGTAAACAGGGCACAGAGCCTGACAATCCAGCTAATACCCACATCAGTTTCTTCTATCACCATCTCGATAACATGGATGGATAATTCTCTGAGGTCAGTTACTCCACTCATGGCATTAGATACCAGGAGCATATTAATGCCAGTAAGAATGATGCCTGTAACAACAGCAAAGGTTATAAACGACCTGAAATTAGTCAGGTTATAGGTTTCATGTCTGACACCGCTTATTCCATATATCTGAAAAAATGGCAATCCAAATATTACCATCAAATCCAGATAAAGAAGAAAACGAATAACAATCATAATCAGGTCGTTCATAATATTACTTCACTGTAAAGGTGTAATTACCGGTAATAGGGTGCGTATCTGAAGAAACCGCGCGCCAGTCAACACGATAAGTGCCAGCGGGTAAAGGCTCTCGCGGAATAATGACCATCGATTTAGGGTCAGCGCCTGGCGCCACTTTTGCCGCGACCGGCATCGGAGAATGTGATGACATGCCTTTCATACCCGTCATCGTTAATTTTGCACCTGAGAATTTCACGGTCAGATTTTCCGAGAAATTAAGCTGAATCTTTTCCGGGGCCGCTACGGCTGAATCAGCCTGTGGCACAGAGCTTTTTAATTCCGGATGGGCCGTAGCAGAGAAAGCAACGCCCATAACGAGGCCACCTGTAAGAATGGCTTTATTTAAAATCGACATTTTATTTACCTGTTTAGTTGAGTGTTTTATATCAGTGCGTTAAAACCAGATTCTGGCTCCCGCCAGGAATACTACCTGATGGTCTTTCTCACCTTCTCTTTTCGCCATATCGGATGTTTTCCCGTAAAGTTGATTCCAGGAAACGCCTATATAGGGTGCAAACTCACGGCGTATTTCATAGCGCAGCCGGAGCCCCAGCTCTGTGTCAGTCAGTCCCCTGCCGCGACCCCGCGATTCATCATCCTGACTGTAGAAATTCACCTCATAGGATGGCTGGAGTATGAGCCGGTTAGTCAGTAAAACGTCGTATTCTCCTCCCAGACGAAGGGCTGCTTTTCCGCCATTACTGACAAAACCCGTAATTTCAGACTCAAAATTATAGAGTGCCAGCCCCTGAAAACCGACAGCAGCCCATGTCCGGGCAGAAGCAGGTCTGAAATCCTGCCTGACACCCGCAACCAAATCCCACCATGGGCCAACCGCATGTCCCCAGAGTAACTGCGCTTCAGCCGCCTCCGTTTCCCCATTGCTTCGTTCACCTTCACTCTTTAGCCAAATCCGATCTGTGTCGCCTCCAATCCAGCTGTTAACACTCCAGCTGAAATTGTTGGTGTTATCCGACCGTTGCCATTCCAGTTGATCCAGCAGAACCAGATAATTAATCGCACTGTCGTGAATCGCATGCCCCTGTAAATTGCCGAATGCAGCCTTCCGGTCGGCATCGGTAACAGGCGGAATTGGCGTTCTGCTCTCAGTTACAATGGGCTCCATTGACGTCATCTCAGTGAAATTCTCATCTGCTGGCATCTGCATGGCAGACATGTCGTGCCCGGCGTGGGGATCTGCAGAGACGGAGCCCGCCGCAATAGAAAGCTGTGAGGTAAACAAACCGGCGACCAGAACAGGTATGGCCTTCAAATTTCTCTTCATTCGCATCATTCCTCCACCCGGACTTCACGAAACATTCCCATTTCCATGTGATAGAGCAAATGGCAGTGATACGCCCAGCGGCCAAGCGCATCTGCTGTCACTCTGTAACTGCGTTTTGTACCAGGGGGAACATCTATTGTGTGTTTACGAACCATGAAATTACCGTTTTCATCTTCCAGATCGCTCCACATACCATGCAGGTGAATGGGGTGAGTCATCATGGTATCGTTGATCAGCGTGATCCTGAGCCGCTCACCGTATTTCAGCAGCACCGGTGCGGCATCTGAAAACTTGATTCCGTTAAATGACCAGGCAAACTTTTCCATGTGGCCGGTTAAATGCAGTTCTATGGTACGGCCAGGTTCACGTCCGTCAGGATCCTCAAAGCGGCTTTTCAAATCCGCGTACGTGAGAACCTTTCTTCCGTTATTTCGAAGACCAATACCCGGATCATTTAATTTCGGAGAGACGCTCATCGCCTGCATATCAACCAGTGGGTTATCCGTTTCTGACGCAGGATGACTTTGCATACCCGGCATTCCGGCCATCCGGGAATGATCCATACCGGCCATGCTGCTGTGATCCATGGGCGCGGAGGATGTCCCGCTATCCGGAAGGTCAGCACCGTCCATAGACATCATCTCTCCGCTGTTATCCATGCCTCCCATCTGGCTGTGGTCCATTCCTGCCATATCATGTCCCATTCCCCCCATACCCATATCTTCCATGGTCAACAGAGGACGGGGATCGAGGGGGGGAACGGCAGCACTTAACCCCTCTCTCGTGGCCAGTGTCCCTCGAGCGTAACCGGTCCTGTCCATGGATTGTGCGAAGATGGTATAGGCCTCACCCTGAGGCTCCACAATGACATCATAGGTTTCGGCAACGGCAATCCTGAATTCGTCAACGGTAACCGGGTTTACATACTGGCCATCTGCAGCCACGACCGTCATTTTCAGCCCGGGGATACGGATATCGAAATAGGTCATTGCCGAGCCGTTGATAAACCGTAAGCGTATCTTTTCACCGGGACGGAACAGTCCGGTCCAGTTTTTCAGCGGGGCCTGCCCGTTCATGAGATAGGTGTAGGTGTAGCCACTGACATCCGCGAGGTCAGTCGGATTCATTTTCATTTCAGCCCACATTTTCCGATCGGCAATGGTGGCTGACAGCCCCCTGGTATTCACGTCGCGGAAAAAAGAGCCAACGGTTGGTTTATTGAAATTGTAGTAATCCGACTGTTTTTTTAATTTTTTCAGCAGGCTGTGAGGATTTTCATCGGTCCAGTCAGACAACATGACCACATGCTCACGATCGTAAGTAAACGGTTCTGGCTCCCTGGCATCGATGATAATGGCACCGTATACCCCCTCCTGTTCCTGCAGACCGGAATGGCTGTGGTACCAGTAAGTCCCGTTCTGCTTAACCTTAAAGGTGTAAACGTAGGTATCATCAGGCTCTATGCCCATAAAACTCAGCCCCGGAACACCATCCATATTGGCCGGAAGAATAATGCCGTGCCAGTGAATGGACGTCTGTTCATTAAGACGGTTTTTGACCTTCAGGGTAATGGTGTCACCTTCTTTCCAGCGAAGAACGGGCCCCGGCAGGCCTCCATTGATTGTTTTGGCCTGACGCTCACTGCCCGTGATATTGACGGCCGTTTCACCAATGGTCAGGTCAAACTGAGTACCCTGCAGGGATGCGGCAACTGGCAGGCTCAGACTGGAACGCGCATTGAAACTCCATACGCCAAGACTTCCGGCTACGCCAGAGAGGGTTAACCCCTTCAGGAAAGTTCGTCGAGACGTTTTCAACAGCATGCGCATTCCCTTATTTAAAGTATGGTTACTGACAGAATTCGAGAACCGATTTAAATTAAATTACTGGTTCATCCACTTACAATGAAATGAATCTAGCACACCTTAAGAAACAAATTCATTACAATCGTGTAATGTACATAGCTGTATTACATTTACGTCATCTTCCCCACAGGTTGATTATTTTTATATATGATCATAAGGACATCTTTTATGTACCTCAGAAGGTAATTACACATGAATATATTAATCACGACCACTGCGTTTACAGCTTTATTTTGTGGGGCAGCTTTTGCTCAGTCCAGTGATATTGCCCATGAAACACATCGATTTGTTAATAATGCCTCAGCCGTCAGTCATGTGAATTACTCGACGCATGAAAACTTACCGGACAGGGTTAATAAAAACAACACGCCCTCATTCTCTGAAATGAATGAACATGAAAGGGCCATTGTTGCTCATTCATTTATGAACAACAGCGCGTCCTATGCGCATCAGAAAATGATTGAGGAACATAAAAAAATGCTGTCCGGCAGTGATGCAAATTCAAAGACCTCGTCTTCTTCTTTTAACGAACTGAATGCCGGAGAAAAAGCCGCTCTCGTGCATGAGCAGGTCAATAATGCCGGTGCGGAAGCACATCAGACGCAGGCAAGAAAGCTTCGCGGGCTGTATTCGACCAGGTAACTGCAGGCGGGTTAGTGCTTAGCGTCAGGTGCGCAGCAGGGCTTTACTGACGGGTTACGTAGCAGGACATGAGCCCCATATTGCTCTGCCGTAACCTGTTTCAGTCCCGTTAATCATCACCGTCGGGCTGGTCATACAGTTCCCAGAGCTTCAGGAGCAAACGGGAAACAAGATATGTTACAAAAATGACGACCATCAACGGTGCTCCCGATTAACTGACAGATGACACGCCTCCTGAAAACCCCTAGCATACGCCGCAGTGTTCATGCTAACGGCGAATTCCAGTAAATGTATTCTACCGATGTCGTAAAAGAAAATGCCTACCTTTCAGCCACCCGCTCGGGGCTGGAATCGAACGAGATCGCTACTCTTCAGCGCTCCTTGCCTTCCCGGTTTAATCTGCGGCATTTGAAAAAAAATGAATCATTAAAACTCGTACTGCAAAAGAAAGCGGGAAAATCACGTGTCGTGGCCTATAAATTTACGTCCGGTTCATTTAATTACACGGCGTATCGTATATCAGATAAAAAGTTCTATAACCTTTCCGATACTTCCGGGAAAGGCAGTCTCGATTATCCGTTACCGGCCACAGCAAGACTCAGTTCGCCTTTCAATCCTGCAAGACTTAACCCGGTATCGGGAAAAGTGAGTCCCCATAATGGCATTGATTATTCCATGCCCATGAACACGAAAATAGTCAGCGTCATCGACGGAAAAATCACCCGGGCCGAATACAACAGCACCATGGGATATTTTGTTGAAGTAACAGGAAAAGCCGGTGTTAAAACTCGCTATCTCCACCTCAATAAAATACTCGTTACTAAAGGGGCCAGGGTTACCCGGGGAGGCGCTATTGCGTTATCCGGTAACAGCGGACGTTCATCCGGTCCTCATCTGCATTACGAGCTGGTCATCAATAACAATCCTGTTAACTCACTGGCGTTCCGGGCAGCGGCACCCGCTGATAACAAACTTGAACAGCATGCCTTTGCGCATGCCAGAGACTACGAACGATACCTGGACTGATAACGGGGCCGCGACGCGGCCCCGTCTGCCGGATTAATTTTTTTTATCGTTTTCACTTCCTTGATGTTGATGATCTCCATGCCCTCCGTGGCCGTGGAAAAGATGCATTAGCGGGCAGACCAGCAATAACAGATATGGCCAGTAACCTGCCACATGTGACCAGTGTTCGCGCAGGAGGGCAAATGCCGCGATCGCGGCGACAGCAATAAGCGCATAGGTGGTACTTTTCATACTGGACTCCTTCTGTTCGTAACAGCCCCTTCACTCAGTGTTATTTCCCGAGCCTGACACTTTTCAGACGCAACGCATTCACAATGACGCTGACGGAGGAAAGAGCCATGGCCGCCGCCGCAATAACTGGCGACAGCAGTATTCCATACACAGGATAAAGCAGGCCTGCAGCCACAGGCACGCCAAGTGCGTTGTAGATAAATGCAAAAAACAGATTCTGTCGGATATTTTTCATGGTGATTTCTGACAGATGACGGGCCCTGTTCAGTATCATCAAGTCGCCTTTGAGAAGGGTGACTCCGGCACTTTCAATTGCCACATCTGTACCCGTTCCCATGGCTATTCCCACGTCAGCCGCTGCCAGCGCCGGGGCATCATTCACACCGTCTCCGGCCATCGCAACCACATGGCCAGACGCTTTCAGTCGGGTTATCACTGCTTTTTTGCCATCCGGCAGAATCCCGGCTTCAACCTCATCTATTCCCAGTTTCCGTGCGACTGCTTCAGCGGTAAGCTGGTTATCCCCGGTGAGCATAACGATGCGGATCCCCGCCTGACGCAAAGCTTTAAGCGCATCCGGCGTGGTTGCTTTCACGGGATCCGAGATAGCTATCAGGCCTGCAAGGTGCCCGCCTGTGGCCACATAGATAACGGTAGCACCTTCCATCCGCAACGTATCCGCAACGGCCTTTTGATTATCAATAACGATACTGTTTTCCTGCATAGCCAGTTCATTACCAATAACAACCCGTTGACCTTCGACATCGCCTGAGACACCTTTACCCGACGGCGCATTGAAATGAGTGACTGCGGGTATTGCGATCCCCTTTTCCTGTGCTGCTTTAACTACTGCCATACCCAGCGGATGCTGCGAGCCTTTTTCCACTGCGGCCGTTACACGCAAAAGAGATGTTTCCCCACCCGGATTGAGACTGATAATCCCTGTCACCGTCGGCGAACCTTCCGTGAGCGTGCCTGTTTTGTCGACAACCAGCGTGTCCACTTTTTCAAGACGCTCAAGGGCTTCGGCATTCTTAATTAACACCCCGGCCTGGGCTCCTTTGCCCACCCCCACCATTATCGACATCGGCGTGGCCAGCCCCAGCGCGCAGGGACAGGCAATAATCAGGACCGACACAGCCGCAATGAGACCGTGCGCCATCCTGGGCTCGGGCCCCCAGACAGACCAGATCATGAAAGCAACAACCGCGATAAGTATCACCAGAGGAACAAACCAGCCTGAAACGCTGTCAGCCATTCTCTGGATGGGGGCCCGCGAACGCTGTGCATCAGCGACCATCTGAACAATTCGTGAGAGCATCGTTTCATCACCGACTTTCTCTGCACGGATGATAAGACTACCTGTCTGATTAATCGTCCCCCCAATGACGGGTTCACCCTCCGTTTTGGTAACCGGCATAGACTCCCCGGTCACCATCGATTCATCCACGGTTGTTTTGCCTTCGACCACGATACCGTCGACCGGAATACTCTCTCCAGGTCTGATGCGGAGCTTATCGCCAGGCAGGACATCTTCCGCATTAATATCCGTTTCATGACCGTCATGATCCAGCCGCCTGGCGGTTTTGGGGGCAAGGTTCAGAAGTGCAGTAATGGCACCTGAGGTTTGTTCCCTTGCCCGCAATTCAAGGACCTGTCCCAGCAGAACAAGCACCGTAATAACAGCTGCGGCTTCAAAATAAATGGCCACCAGGCCATCCATGTTTCTGAACGATGCAGGAAACCAGGAGGGGAAGACGGTTGCAATGACGCTGTAAACCCAGGCTACGCCGGTCCCCATTGCAACAAGGGTAAACATATTCAGGGAGCGGTTACGTAACGACATTCCGGCCCGGGCGAAGAATGGCCAGCCACACCACAAAACGACAGGAGAGGCCAGAAGTAACTGCAGCCATGTGTTGTACTGTGGCGGTACTGTATTCCTCAAAGCGGGAAACAGATGAGAACCCATTTCGAGTATCAGAACCGGAAACGCCAGCAACAACCCCAGCCAGAAGCGTCTTGTCATGTCGCGAAGTTCATCACTCGTCCCCGTGGATGCCGTAGCTACGAGCGGCTCCAGTGCCATTCCACAGACAGGACAGCTTCCGGGACCACTACGGCGTATCTCCGGATGCATCGGACATGTCCACACACCTTCAGAAATCTCTTTCTCCGCCTGGCGGTGAGACTGTTTTATCTTATCAGGGCTGACTTCATGGTGGTCGTGGTGATGGTGATGTTCACTGGCATCTTCGGTAAAATAATGATCGGGATGGGCTTTAAATTTGCTCTCACAGCTGGCGGAGCAGAAATAAAGCTGATGGTCCTGGTATCGAATGCTGCTGTGCGCCTTGTCAGGCAGGATGACCATCCCGCACACGGGATCTCTCACCTTATGCAATGCGTGACTCTCGTCCGGGGATGATGTCTGCTCAGAAGCAGTCTGGTTGTTATGTTCCACTGCATTGTCATTTTTCACAGTAACTCTCCTTATGCATATCTGAAGCATTTTCTGTCTTCAGGATATGTCATGGATGCGATTACCACGAATGCCGCCGGCATAAGAGTGCCTGCTGCCGGCGTCCCGTTATCAGCCGTTCCGCTGACTATTCGATTCGCTGGAAGACTTTTTTACTGCCCTCCGGTGAGAATGCGATAACATCGTAAGCCTCTTTTCGGGCCCCCATCTCCATTCCCGGACTTCCTGCTGGCATACCGGGGGTGGCGAGACCGTATATACCCGAACCAGACTGCATGGCCTTATGTATCGTTGCCGCAGGCACATGGCCTTCAATGATCAAATTACCTACAACCGCGGTATGACAACTTCGTAGTCCAGCAGGAACAGCATGCTTTTCTTTCAGGGCTGACAGCGCCTGATCATTCATGACGTGAGTTCGCACTTCGAACCCGTCTTTTTCCATCGCTTTGCCCCACAGGGAACAACAGCCACAGTTTTCAGATTTGTACATATCAATGACTTTTTCACTCGCCATTGCAGGCAGTGACAGGCCGAGAGCCAGGGCCATTAGAACCACTTTTTTCATACTCACCTCTGTATATTATCGATATAAACCCTGACGTCAGGGTGAATCAGTGCAGAAGGACGCCCACTGGGGGCGCCCTTTCAGGGTTATGACACGCTTTTTTTATGTCTGCGCAGCCAGATTAATTTGTAGGCGGCAGGAATAATGAACAGGGACAGCAGCGGAGCCGTGATCATCCCACCAATCATTGGCGCAGCAATACGGCTCATGACTTCTGAACCTGCGCCGGTTCCCCAGAGTATTGGCAGCAGACCCGCAATGATCACCGCCACGGTCATGGCTTTCGGCCGGACACGCAGTACGGCACCATGATAGAGGGCTTCATCAAGACCTTCCGGTGTGAACGTCTCTTTACGGGACAATTCCGGGTGCGCTTCAATGGCATGACGCAGATACATCAGCATGACCACGCCAAACTCTGCTGCCACCCCGGCCAGGGCGATAAACCCGGTTCCGGTCGCCACTGACATATGGAAGCCCTGCCAGTACAGGAACCATATTCCGCCAACCAGGGCGAACGGCAGGCTCATCAGGATCAGCAGGGCTTCGTCAACCCGGCGGAATGCCAGATACAACAGGATGAAAATGATCATCACCGTCATCGGCACCATCAGCTTCAGTTTCTTGTTGGCATGCTCAAGCAGTTCAAACTGTCCGGAGAATGCCACACTGGTTCCCGGTCTCAGTTTCACTTTCTCGCTGATGGCCGTCTTAATGTCGTTAACCACCGACACCATGTCCCTGCCGCGGGCATCAACATAAATCCAGCTGGCTGGCCGGGCATTTTCGGTTTTCAGCATGGTTGGTCCAGAAACGACGTTAATATCCGCGACATCGCCCAGCGTGATCTGCTGCTTCATCGGGGTCAGGATCGGCATCTGTTTCAGCGCCTGCGGACTGTTCCGGTAATCCTGCGGGTAGCGAATGTTAATAGGGTACCGGGCCACCCCTTCAACCGTCTCACCCACCATAGCACCTCCGATTGCTGAAGAGACGAACAGCTGGACATCACCTACCGTCATCCCGTAGCGGGAGGCTTTCTCCCGGTTGATATCGATATCGATGTAGCGCCCGCCCTCAAGTCGCTCAGCCAGGACAGACACCACGCCAGGCACGGTTTTGGCTACCGCCTCGATACTCTGCGCCGTCGCGTCGATATCGGACAGAACAGTCCCGGACACTTTGATACCTATCGGGCTTTTGATCCCGGTTGAGAGCATATCAATACGGTTACGGATAGGCGGCACCCAGAGGTTTGCCAGACCCGGTAAACGGACTGTCCTGTCGAGTTCATCAATAATCTTGTCAATTGTCATGCCGGGACGCCACTGATCCTCAGGTTTGAGCTGGATCGTGGTTTCCACCATTTCGAGCGGCGCGGAATCCGTTGCGGTCTCTGCTTTACCGGTCTTGCCAAATACAGAAGCCACTTCAGGAACGCTTTTGATTAACTTGTCTGTTGTCTGCAGGAGCGCTGCAGCTTCTGCCGGAGAGACGCCAGGCAAGGTCGACGGCATATACAGCAGATCGCCCTCGTTAATCTTCGGCAGAAATTCACCGCCCACCTGACTCAGTGGCCAGATAACCGTGAAAATGGACAAGGCCGCAACCAGCAGGGTTGTTTTTGGCCAGTGGAGGACCCGCAGCAGCAAAGGATGATACGCTTTGATCAGCACCCGGTTCAGGGGGTTACTTGTCTCGGCAGGAATTTTCCCCCGGATCCAGAATCCCATCAGAATAGGAATGACGATGATGGCCAGTGCGGCCGCTCCCGCCATGGAGTACGTTTTCGTGAATGCCAGCGGGCCAAACAGACGACCTTCCTGCCCTTCCAGGGTAAAGATAGGAATAAAGGACAGGGTGATGATCAGCAGGCTAATGAACAACGCGGGTCCCACTTCCACGGAGGCGTCGGTAATCACCTTCCAGCGGGTGGCGTTGTCAATCTGCTCACCCGGATGCTGATGATCCCACTCCTCAAGCCGTTTGTGCGCATTTTCAATCATCACAATGGCGGCATCCACCATCGCACCGACGGCAATCGCTATCCCTCCCAGCGACATGATATTGGCGTTCAGTCCCTGGAAGTGCATGACGATAAAGGCGATACACAGGCCAAGCGGCAGAGAGATAATCGCCACCAGGGCAGAACGTACGTGCCACAGGAACAGAGCACAGACGATGGCCACCACGATAAACTCTTCCAGAAGTTTGGAACTGAGGTTATCAATCGCCCGGTCGATTAACTGGCTGCGATCGTAGGTGGTCACGATTTCAACGCCTTCCGGCAGGCTGGCCTTCAGCGTCTCCAGTTTATCCCTCACTGCCGTGATAACGTCGCGCGCATTTTTACCCGACCGCAGGATCACCACGCCGCCAGCGACTTCTCCCTGGCCGTTCAGCTCGGCAATACCACGCCTCATTTCGGGCCCGGTCTGCACGCGGGCAACATCCCGCAGATAAACCGGCACGCCGTTCTCACCTGTTTTCAGGACGATGTTATTAAAATCATCAATGCTCTGAAGATAACCGCTGGCACGGACCATATACTCCGCTTCGGCCATTTCAACGGATGAGCCACCGGCCTCCTGGTTAGACGATTCAAGTGCCTGTTTCACTTCGGGCAGGCTGATACCGTACTGGGACAGTTTTACCGGATTGACCTGAATCTGGTACTGTTTCACCACGCCGCCAACCGAAGCGACCTCAGCCACGTTCGGGATGGTTTTCAGCTCAAATTTCAGGAACCAGTCCTGCAGAGAGCGCAGTTCTGAAAGGTCGTGTTTTCCGTTGCGATCGACAAGGGCATATTCAAATATCCAGCCCACTCCCGTGGCGTCCGGGCCGATTTCAGAGCTCACACCCGCAGGCAGTTTGCCCTGAACCTGATTCAGGTATTCCAGCACGCGCGAACGGGCCCAGTACAGATCGGTGCCGTCTTCAAAAATGACATACACATACGAATCACCGAACTGTGAAAAGCCACGCACGGTTTTTGCGCCAGGTACGGACAGCATGGTGGTGGTAAGCGGATAGGTGACCTGGTTTTCTACAATCTGCGGGGCCTGTCCGGGATAGCTGGTTTTAATAATGACCTGCACATCTGACAGGTCAGGCAGCGCATCGACCGGCGTGTTAATTATCGTCCATGTGCCCCAGATGCTGAGAAACAGTGCGCCCATCATGACCAGGAAACGGTTGGCGACAGAGCGCCGGATAATCCATTCAATCATCGTCGTCTCCTCAGTGCCCTGAATGCATATTTACAGGCTGCTCAGACATTGCTGGCATACTGTTTTCTGTTTTTTCAGGGTGGCGCATACGTTCCAGCGCGCCCGTAATATTGGCTTCGGAGTCAATGAGGAACAGGCCACTGACCACCACGGTATCGCCTTCATTCAGGCCGGAGCCAATGCCGGACTGTTGCTGTGATTCATGCAGAACGTGGATCTGTTTCGGCACAAACTTGCCTTCATCATCAACAGTAATCACGCGCTGTTCTTTGCCGGTATCGATAACGGCCTGGCTTGGTATCAGCAGCATCTCCTGGCTCTTGGTATTCAGTTTCAGATAGGCATTCATGCCCGGCTTGAGAAACTCATCCTTATTAGAAACCTGGAGACGGACCTGAAGCGTACGGGTTGTCTGATCCACGCTGGGAAGAATGTTCCATTTTTCGACATGGAATGTTTTATCCGGATAAGCCGGTACCGAAATTTCAAACTGCGACGTATCTTTCAGCAGATATGCGATAGATTCTGGCACTGCAGCGCTGATCCAGACCGGGTCCATCCCCTGAATCTGAGCCACTACTTTATCTTTCGAAATATTCATTCCGGTGCGCAGGTCAAACGCAGTAATGACACCATCAATAGGTGCTTTAATGGTAAAACGGGTCTGGATTGTGCGGGTTGAACGCAGCCTTTGAATATCCTCTTCCGGCATACCAGCTAGACGAAGTCGCTCCAGAACCCCTTTTATCTGGGTTGACGTACCGCCTGTACCGGATAACAGCAGGAACTCACTTTGTGCCTCAACCCATTCAGGAATGGTGATATCGATAAGCGGAGTGCCTTTCTTCACATGATCGCCAATCGTCAGGGGATACACTTTTTCGACGAAACCGTCAGAGCGCGCCTGCACAATGACAAACTGATACTCGTTGTAACTGACATTAGCCGGGATTGTCTGAGAATAATTCAGCATTCCTCGCGTGACTTTTTGCGTTTTTAATCCCAGATTCTGAACCTGCGTTGGATCGATACGGATCCCGCCACTGCTTTTATCGCCGCTTTCATCAGCATATTTTGGCACCAGGTCCATATCCATAAAGGGAGATTTTCCGGGTTTATCAAATTTGGTATCCGGTTTCATCGGGTCATACCAGAAAAGTACCTTTCGCTCCGGTGCCTTTTGTTCGGTTTGTACTGTTTTTTGTGATGAGTTTACATACTGCCAGGCAGTAACCGATATCAGCCCTCCTGCTATGAGGCTGCTGATAATTATTGCAGCATATTTTATCTTTAAAGAAGCCATACAATTTCTCGCTGAAAAATCAAAACACCTGGCATATGCGCCCGATCATTCATTCACAGTAATCCCTTAATGAATGTTCAGGCGCACTGGATGTATTCGCTCCGGACTGATAATCAGGATTGCGTAACGTTAATGCTTTTGAGTAAGGAGATATTGCCCTGCTGAATAAACGAGAAATCGACATGGTTGCCGGTTTTCAGGGCATTGATAGCGTCGTCTGCATTAACAAAAGTGAAGCGCATGGTCATTGCAGGCCAGCCCACAGCAGGGATTGCTTCGTGCGAAATGGTAATCTTTTTACTATTCATATCAATGTCTTTAACGACACCGGTGCCCTTGATAACCTGCTGTACCGAAGCATCACTGGCAGCATTCATATCGCCATGCTGATGTGTTTCAGCATGAAGACCGGCAGAAAACATGACAGAGAAGGCACCAAATAAAACGGCTTTAAGTGAATTACGCATTTTTAATTTCCTGATTAATTAAATAAATTTACTCTACCCAACCGCCACCCAGCGCGGTAAACAGATTAATTTCGTTAACCTGTCGGGAATAGGTAAGATCGAGAATGGTTTGCTGCGTAGCGAAGAGGGAACGTTCTGCATCCAGCACTTCGATGTAACTGACAGCACCACTTGCATATAATCCTCTGGCACGCTGGAGAGTTATCTGAAGTGAATCAAGATAACGCTGCTGTGACTCAAGTTGCTGGCTAAGGCTGTCGCGCAGCGCAAGCGTGTCGGAAACATCCTTAAAGGCTGACTGAATTTTTTGTTCGTAATTAACCACCGATTGTTGCTGGCGAATTTCAGCCAGCTTCAGATTGGCTTTATTCCTGCCAGCATTAAAAATAGGAATTTCAATTTTAGGGATAAAATTCCACATTCCACTTCCTGACGTAAACAGGCTTGACAGCTCCGTACTGCTTGCGGAAAGACCACTGGTCAGGGTAATGGAGGGGAAAAAGGCCGCTCGCGCTGCGCCAATATTGGCATCAGCCGCTTTCAGCTGATATTCCGCTTCCATAATATCCGGTCGCTGCAGCAAAATTTGTGAAGATAGATTTGGTGGCAATTTTACTGGTGCGATCTCCCCGCCTTTCATCCCTTTTTCTGACGGAAGTGCGCGGTACGTTCCCAGCACCAGTTGCAGGGCATTGTTTGCCTGAGCCAGATCGCCTTCTCGTTTGGCTATTTCGGCGCGGGTACTTTCGATTTGTCCTCTCGCCTGTTCAAGTGCCAGAACGTTCGTACTCCCGGTCACGAGCTGTTGCTCAACGAAAGCATAGGACTGTTCATAATTTTTCAGCGTTTCCCGCGCAATACGGAGTTGTTCGTACGCCAGTTGCTGGCTGAAATAGCTCTGTGAAACGTTGGAGACCAGCAGGATGTGTACGGCCCGACGGGCTTCTTCGCTGGCAAAGTAGTTCTGGCGGTCAGCATCACTCATGTTCTTAAGTTTGCCGAAAAAATCGAGCTCATAGCTGAGCTCCAGTCTCGCGTCGTACTCCTGTGTGGTCGGCTTGTCACCTTTCAGACCACCGCTGTATGTTATCCCGGATGAGGCATTCAGCTGGGGATAACGATCTGCATCCGTGACGTTGAACTGGGCTCGGGCCTCTTCAACCTTCAGGGCAGCCATTCTCAAATCACGGTTATTAGTCAGAGCTTCACCGATCAACCGGGTAACCTGGGGATCGACAAAAAAGTTACGCCAGCCCGTATCCTGATAGCCATTTACCGCTGGCGTCAGGCTGTTATGGGACAGTGAAAACTGCTGGGGTACCGGTGCTGCGGGCCGCTGATATTCAGGCGCAAGCGACACGCAGCCTGCCAGGATGAATATCGTGCTAATGCTGAGTAATTTTAATTTGAACATAACGCTTCTCGTCCAGGCAGACCTGGTAAATGGTTCAAATGAAGTCCAGAGTATTGATAGGGGTACTTTACCTAACGCTCTCTGTTTGCCGAGTGACAGGATAATGACAATGTTGTCATTTTTGCTGTAATCCGTTGATAACGATCGTGGGCGCAATAGAATGACATTAGCAGCCAGCCGGGGAGCAAGATGAAAATATTGATCGTCGAAGACGAAATTAAAACAGGTGAATATCTCAGCAAAGGGCTTACAGAGGCAGGGTTCGTAGTGGATCACGCTGATAATGGTCTTACCGGATATCATCTCGCCATGACAGCCGAGTATGATTTAGTCATTCTGGATATCATGCTACCTGATGTGAACGGCTGGGATATCATCCGCATGCTGCGCACTGCCGGAAAGGGTATGCCGGTCTTACTGCTGACAGCCCTCGGCACGATCGAACATAGGGTCAAAGGACTGGAACTGGGTGCGGACGATTATCTGGTTAAACCCTTTGCGTTTGCCGAACTGCTCGCCCGGGTGAGAACCCTTCTGAGGCGGGGAAACACGATGATCACGGAAAGCCAGTTTAAGGTGGCTGACCTCTCGATTGATCTCGTATCCAGAAAAGTCAGTCGCGCCGGAAACCGCATTGTGCTCACCAGTAAAGAGTTCAGCCTGCTGGAATTCTTCATTCGCCATCAGGGAGAGGTTCTTCCCCGCTCCCTGATTGCCTCTCAGGTCTGGGACATGAATTTTGACAGCGACACTAATGCGATCGATGTCGCAGTAAAGCGACTCCGCGCTAAAATAGACAACGATTACGAGACAAAGCTGATCCAGACAGTCCGGGGCGTGGGCTACATGCTGGAGGTCCCGGATGCATAGCAAACCTTCCAGACGCCCTTTCTCACTCGCTCTGCGGCTGACCTTTTTTATCAGCCTGTCCACGATACTGGCTTTTATCGCCTTCACCTGGTTTATGCTGCATTCTGTTGAAAATCATTTTGCCGAGCAGGATGTCAGCGATCTTCAACAAATCAGCACCACACTGAACCGTATACTGCAGTCCCCGGTGGATCCGGATGATAAAAAAATAAGCAAAATAAAGGAATCAATTGCCAGCTACCGCAACGTTGCCCTTTTGCTCCTCAATCCCAGGGGTGAAGTGCTCTTTAGCTCAACTCAGGGGGCGGCACTACGCCCGGCAGTGAATTCAGCAGATTTTAGCGAGCACAGCCGCGCACGGGATGTCTTTCTCTGGACGGTGGAGGATCCTGCGGGACCGATGGATACCGGGTCCGAAATGAAGATGGAAACATACAGGATTATCGCCTCCTCTGGTCAGGCGATATTTCAGGGCAAACAGCAGAACTATGTCATGCTGACTGGCCTATCCATTAATTTCCATCTCCATTACCTCGATGCGCTGAAAAAGAACCTGATTGCGATTGCCGTCGTGATAAGCCTGTTGATTGTTCTGATCATTCGAATCGCTGTCCGTCAGGGGCACCTGCCCCTTCGTAATGTCAGCAATGCCATTAAAAACATCACCTCCGAGAATCTTGATGCGCGACTGGAACCGACACGCGTTCCCATTGAGCTGGAGCAACTGGTTATCTCGTTCAATCATATGATTGGAAAGATTGAGGATGTCTTTACCCGCCAGGCCAATTTCTCTGCCGATATCGCGCATGAGATCAGAACGCCCATCACCAATCTGGTGACGCAGACTGAAATCGCACTGAGTCAGGATCGAACACAGAGGGAACTTGAGGATGTCCTCTATTCCAGTCTTGAAGAGTATAACCGGATGACCAAAATGGTCAGCGATATGCTGTTCCTGGCACAGGCAGATAATAATCAGCTGATACCTGACAGGGTCATGTTTGACCTCAGAGCGGAAGTCATGAAAGTCTTCGAGTTTTTCGAAGCCTGGGCCGAAGAACGCAATATCACGCTCAAATTTAACGGGATGCCCTGCCTGGTTGAGGGAGATCCACAAATGTTCAGAAGGGCGATCAATAATCTGTTATCCAATGCCCTGCGTTATACCCCGGAGGGACAGGCAATCACCGTCTCAATAAGAGAGCAGGAGAGCTTTTTTGACCTTGTGATTGAAAATCCGGGGAAACCAATCCCTGAAGAGCATTTATCAAGGCTGTTTGACCGTTTTTATCGGGTAGATCCGTCCAGACAACGAAAAGGAGAAGGCAGCGGCATCGGCCTTGCGATTGTGAAGTCCATCGTGGAAGCACATCACGGAAGAGTGCAGGTGGAATCGGACGTACGTTCAACTCGTTTTATCCTATCCGTGCCCAGACTGGAGAAAATGATTCCGGAAACCCAGTACTGAGAATAAAGATTTAAATGACAAAGATGTCATTAGCCTGTCATGCAGCAAACAGAAGCCATTCGATATAATTAGTGCAACTTATCAGGAAGGCATTATTACTTCATCCATACACGGCATCAGCACAAGCCAGGAGTTGTATTAAAGCCTCATCCCGGCGGAATAAGGTCTGTAGAGTTGTCAGTTGTACTACTGAGGACACAGATCGAAATTCACGGACATCACTAATTCAGAAATGGAGAGTTACCATGAAAAATATCGTCTTAGCATCAGTGTTAGGTTTGAGCTTAATTTCTACGGCCTGGGCCACTGAAACTGTAAATATCCATGAGCGTGTCAATAATGCTCAGGCTCCGGCCCATCAGATGCAGTCTTCTTCAACTCCAGCCGCCATCCAGGGGGCAGCTCCACGGATGGCCGGTATGGATCAGCATGAACAGGCTATTATTGTTCATGAAACCATGAACAATGGTTCAGCAGATGCACATAAAAAAATGGCGGAAAGTCATCAGAAGATGATGGGAACTGGCACCGTTAACGCTTCCCGTCCGGCGACTTCGTTTGCGGCGATGAATGAACATGAAAGAGCAGCTGTTGCCCATGAATTTACGAATAACGGTCAGTCCGGCCCCCATCAGGCTATGGCTGATGCACACCGCCGCATGATCAATGCGGGCTGATGACAACTGAAGTTTCCGTGCGGTTACCCTTTCCTTGATAGATTGTCCCTTATACGGATATGTTGTTATTTTTTGCCCCCTTCAGGGGGCTTTTTTGTCTGACTCAGCTAAACTTATCCGGTAACCATCTGAAAGGGTTTATTATATGAAAATCACAAATTCGCTTTTTGTTATACTGATGTTATCCCTGCCAGCGATTTCCGCAGAACATTCAGAAATGAAAATGTCAGATATATCCTCATCGGCATCGTCACAGGAATATATGTCCGGCATGAAAGGTATGCATGACAAAATGATGGCCGCTGTAAAAGAGTCCGATCCCGACAAGGCTTTTGCGAAAGGCATGGTAGCACACCATGAAGGGGCAATAGCAATGGCTGAGACCGAGCTAAAATACGGAAAAGATCCGGAAATGAGAAAGCTCGCGCAGGACATCATTAAAGCTCAAAAAGGTGAAATTGAGCAGATGAATACATGGCTTGGTAATCAAAAATAATGATTGCGGAAATAATATATTGCGCGTACAGTCAGAGTGTTCCCGGGCACGGGAACCTGTTAATCGTTAATTAATCAAAACCCGATTCATTTCGGGTTTTTCCTTTTACCCCCCCCAACGCATGCACTGCACCGAGTGAAATTCACCTGAGCCAATTCTGCTTGCTTATTATTTCGATGGGAATTGCTGATTTTAATTAAGTCTATGTTTTAAAGGTGTTTCTCATGCCTGGGTTTGGCAGGGGTTCGTCCTGTTCTCTGGTCATGCGCAATGGCAATTCGCAGTCAGGGCTCAAGACTACTTTTACCTCTTTTTTAACAGAAAGTTTCTGGACCCGATACTTGCCGGAAACATCATCTGCTGTTCATCCCGACCAATAAAACGAAGGTATCACTCTCGTTTGAATCTCACTTACTTTCCATTTTGTAATAAAGAATCAAGTTTTCCAGTGATATATCAATACCAACTTTTTTTAATAACCTTTTTCGCGCAGTGTATATTTCTTTCAGCATATCTTCATAACCCTGACCAAGGTGAATTTGTTTATGGCAATTGCAACACAGAGATATGATATTTTCTTCAACATCAAGAGATGTGTCAAAAGCATCTTGCCTGGACATAGGTACAATGTGATGAGGTTCTGTGTAATTTAAGGATGAATTTCGCCTTCTGAATGTTGGGTGGTCACTATCGACTTCACATCTGTAACCTGCTTTATTCAGCGCATTTTGGGATACGCCTTTACTCCTGGGATACGAGAGGCCATTTTTTACTTCTATTGCATTTTTCTTTGGTTTGGCTTCCCCTGTATATTCAAACGTCTGAACGTTGTCAAAGATATTACTTTTCTCTATGGCATTGATCAACTCATCGTCAGAGTAATACTCACTGCTGGCCATTTCTGTTGTACCAAAAAAATCCAGTTCGTTAATTGCCTGAACAAGTTCCTCACGAATTGTCCATAAGTTTCTTTTGGGTTTTCCGCCGATTTCTTTACTCTTCATTACGGTAATGAATTTTGTACCGGATGCGATATTTCCGACACCTTTAACCTCGAATCTACCAAGTTCTTTTTGAACTCTGCCACCCAGTCCGTTTATGACTCCATTAGCACTCATGCTGTGCAGGTCGTACTTCTTACCAATATCGAAGCATGTGCAGGAATGATTTGGCTCAATAAACCATTTTTTTAACGCTGCAATACTTTTTGTGTCAAAAACTTTATCATTTGTTAATAAAGTTTTCCATTCTTCCACACTGATATCAATGTCACAGACATACTCTCCATCAATCACTTCGCATATTTTTTTAATCACATTCATTCCCCTGTTATACAGATAGTCATAATGAAAATATAAAGCTCGCTAACCGGTATGGTTGCGTAAGGACCGTAGTCTCTCAGAGACCGTGCTTTCTTTTTTTTCAGGCCTGGACACTAAAGGGTCTGTTGCACCCCGAAAAAATTTGTTGCGGGGATTGCTCATTGAGATGAGCCTCTGCTCGATCATACCAGGGGTCGTCTCAGAATTCGGAAAATAAAGCACGCTAAGGCGTAGTCACCCCGTGACTCCCCCGCGCCGATGCAGCGAGCTTCGTTCCGTCTTGCAGTGACGCAATCAGCGGGCAGGAAACGTTCCCTTTCCGCGCATGGCAGGCGCACACCAGTTCAGACAGCACGGCCTCCATGCGTGCCAAGTCGGCCATCTTCTCGCGCACATCCTTGAGCTTGTGCTCGGCCAGGCCGCTGGCTTCCTCGCAATGGGTGCCATCCTCCAGCCGCAGTAGCTCGGCGATTTCGTCCAGGCTAAAGCCCAGCCGCTGGGCCGATTTCACGAACCGCACTCGTGTTACATCCGCCTCGCCATAGCGGCGAATGCTGCCATAGGGCTTGTCTGGCTCCGGCAGCAGGCCCTTGCGCTGGTAGAACCGGATGGTCTCCACATTGACCCCGGCCGCCTTGGCAAAAACGCCAATGGTCAGATTCTCAAAATTAATTTGCATATCGCTTGACTCCGTACATAACTACGGAAGTAAGCTTAAGCTATCCAAACCAAATTTGAAAGGACAAGCGTATGTCTGAACCACAAAACGGGCGCGGCGCGCTCTTCGCCGGTGGGCTGGCCGCCATTCTTGCGTCGGCCTGCTGCCTGGGGCCGCTGGTTTTGATCGCCTTGGGGTTCAGCGGGGCATGGATCGGCAACCTGACGGTGCTGGAACCCTATCGCCCGATCTTCATCGGCGCAGCGCTGGTCGCGCTGTTTTTCGCCTGGCGGCGCATCTACCGCCCGGCGCAAGCCTGCAAACCGGGTGAGGTCTGCGCGATTCCCCAAGTGCGAGCTACTTACAAGCTCATTTTCTGGATCGTGGCCGCGCTGGTCCTGGTCGCGCTCGGATTTCCCTACGTCATGCCATTTTTCTATTAATCACAGGAGTTCATCATGAAAAAACTGTTTGCCGCCCTCGCCCTCGCTGCCGTTGTTGCCCCCGTGTGGGCCGCCACCCAGACCGTCACGCTGTCCGTACCGGGCATGACCTGCTCCACCTGCCCGATCACCGTCAAGAAGGCGATTTCCAAGGTCGAAGGCGTCAGCAAAATTGACGTGACCTTCGAGACACGCGAAGCGGTTGTCACGTTCGATGATGCCAAGACCAGCGTGCAGAAGCTGACCAAGGCAACCGGAGACGCGGGCTATCCGTCCAGCGTCAAGCAGTGAGCCACTGAACCCGAACCTGGGGCGATCATGGGACTGATTACACGCATTGCCGACAAGGCTGGCGCGCTTGGCAGCGTTGTTTCCGCGATGGGATGCGCTGCCTGTTTCCCGGCTATCGCCAGCCTGGGCGCGGCCATCGGCCTTGGCTTTCTACAGGAATACGAAGGGTTGTTTATCTCCAAGCTGCTGCCGCTGTTCGCAGTCGTGGCTTTGCTGGCGAATGCACTGGGCTGGCTGAGTCATCGGCAATGGTACCGCAGCCTGCTCGGGATGGTCGGCCCAGCCATCGTGCTGGCGGCCATGCTCTTGTTTTTTGGCAATTGGTGGACGGCGAACCTCCTCTATGTCGGTCTGGCCTTGATGATCGGGGTGTCGATCTGGGATCTGCTCTCACCGGCCAACCGCCGCTGCGAACTACCACCCAAACACGGCTAACTGCATTGGCAGTTGCCGAAACGAAAAGGAACGATGCAATGTATTTGAATATCACCGGAATGACCTGCGACTCGTGCGCGACACATGTCAAGGACGCCCTGGAGAAAGTGCCGGGCGTGCTGTCGGCGCTCGTGTCCTACCCGAAAGGCTCCGCGCAACTCGCCACCGATCCCGGCACCTCGCCAGAGGCGCTGACCGCCGCTGTGGCCGGCCTCGGCTACAAGGCCACACCCGCCGATGCCCCATCCACTTCAGCGCGGGGCAGACTGCTTGGCAAGGCGCTGGGATGGCTGGGCGGTGGCGACAAGGCTGGTGGTGATGGGGACGGACTGCACGTCGCCGTTATTGGCAGCGGCGGAGCCGCGATGGCGGCGGCGCTGAAGGCCGTCGAGCAAGGTGCGAACGTCACGCTGATCGAGCGCGGCACCATCGGCGGTACTTGCGTCAATGTCGGCTGCGTGCCGTCCAAGATCATGATCCGCGCTGCCCATATCGCCCATTTGCGCCGTGAAAGCCCATTCGACAGTGGCATCGCGGCGACTGTGCCTGCGATTGATCGCAGCAAACTACTGGCCCAGCAGCAGGCGCGCGTCGATGAGCTGCGCCACGCCAAGTACGAAGGCATCCTGGACAGCAACCCGGCCATCACCGTGCTGCATGGTGAAGCGCGTTTCAAGGACGACCAGAGCCTTGCCGTCCGTTTAAACGATGGCGGCGAGCGTGTGGTGGCGTTCGACCGCTGCCTGGTCGCCACGGGTGCCAGCCCGGCCATGCCGCCGATTCCGGGCCTGAAAGAGTCACCCTACTGGACTTCCACCGAGGCCCTGGTCAGCGACACCATTCCCGAGCGCCTGGCCGTGATCGGCTCGTCTGTGGTGGCGCTGGAACTGGCGCAAGCCTTTGCCCGGCTGGGCAGCAAAGTGACGATCCTGGCACGCAGCACGCTGTTCTTCCGCGAAGACCCGGCCATCGGCGAGGCCGTTACAGCCGCGTTCCGTGCCGAAGGGATCAAGGTATTGGAATACACGCAAGCCAGCCAGGTCGCGCATGTGGACGGCGAATTCGTGCTGACCACCGGGTACGGTGAAATACGCGCCGACCAGCTGCTGGTCGCCACTGGCAGGGCACCGAACACGCGCAGCCTGGCATTGGAAGCGGCGGGAGTCGCTGCCAATGCGCAGGGGGCCATCGTCATCGACAAGGGCATGCGCACCAGTACGCCACACATTTATGCGGCTGGCGACTGCACCGACCAGCCTCAGTTCGTCTATGTGGCGGCAGCGGCCGGCACCCGTGCTGCGATCAACATGACTGGCGGCGATGCGGCCCTGGACCTGACCGCAATGCCGGCCGTGGTGTTCACCGACCCGCAGGTCGCCACCGTGGGCTACAGCGAGGCGGAAGCACATCACGACGGGATCGAGACCGACAGTCGCACCTTGACCTTGGACAACGTGCCGCGTGCGCTTGCCAACTTCGACACACGCGGCTTCATCAAGCTGGTCATCGAGGAAGGTAGCGGACGGCTCATCGGCGTGCAAGCGGTGGCCCCGGAAGCGGGTGAACTGATCCAGACGGCGGTGCTCGCCATTCGCAACCGTATGACCGTGCAGGAACTGGCCGACCAATTGTTCCCCTACCTGACCATGGTCGAAGGGCTGAAGCTCGCGGCGCAGACCTTCAGCAAGGACGTGAAGCAGCTTTCGTGCTGCGCCGGATGAGGAAAAGGAGGTGTTCAATGAGCGCCTACACAGTGTCCCGGCTGGCCCTTGATGCCGGGGTGAGCGTGCATATCGTGCGCGACTACCTGCTGCGCGGATTGCTACGGCCGGTCGCGTGCACCACGGGCGGCTACGGCTTGTTCGATGACACCGCGTTGCAACGGCTGCGCTTTGTACGGGCTGCCTTCGAAGCGGGTATCGGCCTGGACGCACTGGCGCGGCTGTGCCGGGCGCTGGATGCTGCGGACGGTGACGGTGCGTCTGCGCAGCTTGCCGTGTTGCGGCAACTCGTCGAGCGTCGGCGCGAGGCCCTGGCCAGCCTCGAAATGCAACTGGCCGCCATGCCAACCGAACCGGCACAGCACGCGGAGAGTCTGCCATGAACAGCCCAGAGCACTTGCCGTCTGAGACGCACAAACCGATCACCGGCTACTTGTGGGGCGCGCTGGCCGTGCTCACCTGTCCCTGCCATTTGCCGATTCTCGCCATTGTGCTAGCCGGCACGACGGCCGGCGCGTTCATCGGGGAGCACTGGGGTATTGCAGCCCTCACGCTGACCGGCTTGTTTGTCCTGTCTGTGACGCGGCTGCTGCGGGCCTTCAAGGGAAGATCATGACCGCTTCCCAGCCAGCCGAGAGTGGGCAGCTTTGAGCTTCGCTACCAATCTGGAGGAGTACCACCATGAACGCAAACGCCCCGAACACTGCCAGTTGCACCACCTGCTGCGTATGCTGCAAAGAAATTCCGCTCGATGCCGCCTTCACCCCGGAAGGCGCGGAATACGTCGAACATTTCTGCGGGCTGGATTGCTATGAACGCTTCCAGGCACGCGCCAAGGCCGCGACAGAATCTGACATTGCGCCTGTCCCTGGCGGTTCGCAGCCGTCAGATTGAGGCATACCCTTCACATACTGGAGATAACGTCCTCTATGAACAGCCTCTTCCAATTTCCAGTGTCGCGGTCGCTAAAAATCTCTTTCGGCTCATCGATGCCAAAACCGGAGAAGCCTTTGACATCGAAGAAGAACTGTGGGCCTATGAGCGTCTGACGGCCGCAGTAGTGAACGACATTATTCACGAACATAATTTTTCTCGACTTCGTCTGGCTAAGCCCGGCGATTTCCCGTTCGAGACACTGACCAGCTTTGCAGTAATGCAGCTGCTTTTAAATTTACATAATCCCCAGAATAAGAATCCCTACAAGCAGGATCTTCTTGACCACTTTCATCATGACATTGAAATGCATTTTGAAGAATATATAAAAAGCATTCAGTCACTGCCTGGCACCCAGCCCGCACTAATGAACGACAGTTTTTATCAAAAATTGCTTCGCGTAGCCAACGCGTCCTCATCCAGAGAGGATAAATGTCGGGCGATTTTTACTTTGTTCAGCCTGCTGGCTATTCTCAATAAACCCACGCCTTATGACATGATCAATGTCTTCCGGAATAAAATATTCAGTCGGACGAGCGTGATTGAAATAATACACACCGGCCACGCTTTTGACAGTACTAACCCCAGGCCAGTCTTTGCGATAGCCCCGAATATATTTTGTTTATACACAAAACAGAATAGAATATATCTGCCGTTGTCTCATAATTTCACTTTGTGTTTTATTATTGGCTCACCATTAACATTCCGTCCCCGGATAGACGTTTTTTCACCACGACCCGAACTGCTAAAGTGTTGTGACGATCGCCACTTAAATTTCTACAAAGTTTCTTTTGATTACATTGATAATGTCATGAGCACCATCGATATGTACAATGTAGGAAATTCAAGCACTTTCTATTCTGCTTATCAGCTCAGCGACGTTGAAAAATACCTCGATTTGCAGGAAAAAGATCACCAATATTACTATACGCCTGCAGACCCCGTGCGATGGCTCCCTCAGCAGCCGGATTCATTATGAACCCAGAAAACCAGCAACGTATACGGGAGATGATTGAATCCGGAGAATTTAACGGGTATACGCTGGTCAGCGGAGAAGACTGGCAGCTCCCCACGGCACGCGAAACTACCTTCGTTCGGGGGCTGATCCCCCTGACTGACATCCAGCTGGCCAACCGGCTGAATGTGGACGAACGTACCGTCCGCAAGTGGAAATCCGGCCAGACCCGGATGGTGTTCACCACATGGTGTTGCCTGTGCTGGCTGGCCGGGCTGGGGATGCTGCTGGATAACCTTCTCAGCGATTAAAGAGACGCTTCCAGATACGTCTGAGAATGAAGCGTCTCTGGTATCGCCAGCGGGAACGGTAGATATGGGGCAGGTCGTCATAGTTTTTCCAGAATAGGGTCCAGCCCTGATACCCTTTGTCCACTAAAAGGATGTAGCCGCCGGTACTGACGATGCCATATGCGATGGCGGTGAGGATGAGAAATACAGTCATACGATGTTCCTTATGTAAAACTGTATTTAGGAAATCTGATGCGGCCTTTAAGGCCGGTCTGTAAAAAAAACTGAAAAAAGTTTCTCTTTCCTTATAGTTGCCATTTAAGCCTCAGTCAGCCGTAAAATTTGCACTCCATGCAATAATCCCCAAATCACAACAATCCGCCTCTTTTCTTGATTCTGCTGCAATAATCCTTCTTTCTTTCTCCGCAGATCCGATTTCTGTTAGTTCCGGATCTCCATGCCCTCTCTGGCGCGCCGCGACCCACTGACACAAGATGTGCCACTCGTCAGCTGCGTTTTCTTCTATATGTTGTGTTCCTCCCCTGCCCCGTGACCGCCCGATCACCCCCATTAAAGGGCGATGTGGTTATTTCGTGTGCGTGGTACACTTCCGGAAATCCGTTAAATTGCAGTAAATCGGATCAGGCCGGAATGGTCATCCGGTAATTTATCAGCGTGACTGTTTCTCTGCTTATTATGTGTGGTTTTCTTTCGCTGTGTACAAAATGAATCATTGCGTATACATTCATTTTGCTTACGGTAAATCAGGCTTCATGTTTACTATCCTGACTATTTACCGAATCTGAATACGTTTTGCACAAGGAAAGAGTCATGGCGAAGATCCAGGCCAGAAATGTTGACGATGCGCTGTTTGCGCGCATTGAGCAGTCAGCAATGAAAAATGAACGTTCCCTCGAGGGGGAGATCCGGATTGCCCTCCGGGAGTATTATCAGCCCGTGGTTCAGGCCGGGCCCGCGATGTCTGACAGGGAGCGCTGGCAGCATGAAACGGGCAAGCGGCTGAAGTGGTTGTTCAACCGGCTCATGGCGGACAATTACTTCCGGGAATTTGCCGGAGCCAGACCGCCGGACACGTTTGACCTGGTCCGCTTCGGCAGGCAACTGGATACCTCGCCGGGTGTGCTGATGGATATCATGGAAGGACGCCAGGAGCTGTCCTTTACGCTGGCAGATACGATCGCCCGGAATTTTGATGCCTCGGCGGACTGGCTTCTGGGTGAAAGCGGGCAACCTTTTCCGTTTGTCCGCCTGGGCTCTGCGGGGTACAGGGAGTTTTTCTTTCCCGTCGGCAGTACAGGCGACCACACGTTTGAGTTTCTCAGAATAGCCGGCGGCAGGCATGACGGCACCCTGATCATCCTGCGTCAGGATATACAGACGAAGCGGGTCACACCCGGCGTTGTCACGGAGAGTTTTTACCTGCGCAGCGGCATGGGAAGCGGCGGATACGGCAACCTCAAAAGGTTTCTCCTCTTTCTCAAAACAGAAGGTGCACGGCTGTCCATCAACACTTATGACTGGACGCCGGAGCACCCGGATTTTGATTTCTGGACGGTCATCGGCCAGCATCATCACGTCTATTTCCAGGACTCGCCCCGCCGTTCATCGGCCCGCTGGCTGCAGCAGGTACTCAACGGTGAAGATCCGGGAGAATGGTTTCAGGGCGGCTGGACACCGATACTGAAGGAAGTGGCTGCGGCCACCGGGCCGGATACGGCTTCCGGACATACTGACCACCAGGATGAATGATCCGGTACAAACGTCACGGGTTGGGATGTTTTGGGCTTACTGGCCAGAATTAAGAACCCGGGGAACTGCTGAGGCCGAAGGTGAAATTCAACAGGCTGATAGGAAACAATATGGACAGAATCAGTGAAGAAAGACAGACAGGCACAGACGTGATGAACGTCGCCTTCCACACCATGCGCAAGTACGGCATGAATATCATCACCGCCACGCAGCATATGGATATTAATGCTTACGTGAAATCCGACCCGCGGATGCCGAGAACGCGGCTGCGCCGCTACCTGGGGCAGTATGGCCTGCGCGGTGAGGCGCTGAGCAGGGAGGTCAGACGTATCGTTGCGGGACCTGAGCGACGCGACAGCACGCTGAAGGACGGGATTTACTATACCTGGCCTTATGGCTGGGAGCCCTGTGATTTTACGCCGATGATGCGGCGCATTTTTCGCGGGAAGCGGACCCGCCATGTGATGATGTTTGATGAAATGCCAGCGCTGTTTGGCAAATAAAGCACTGGTGCGACTTAAACAGCAATACGCGGACACGGAGGATAACAATCAATGATGCCGGCATTACCAGGTCAGGGCATTTCGTTTTCAGCTGCGCAGCTGCCGGTGGCCATCGATTACCCTGCTGCCCTGGCCCTGCGCCAGATGGCTCTCGTTCAGGACGAACTGCCGAAATATCTGCTGGCGCCCGAAGTGAGCGCCCTGCTCCATTACGTCCCCGATCTGCACCGCAAGATGCTGCTGGCCACCCTCTGGAATACTGGTGCCCGCATTAACGAAGCGCTGGCGCTGACGCGGGGAGATTTTTCGCTGGCGCCACCGTATCCGTTTGTGCAGCTGGCCACCCTTAAGCAGCGCGCCGAAAAATCCACTCGGACGGCCGGGCGGTTGCCAGCAGGCACGTTGCCTCACCGACTGGTGCCGTTATCGGACACCCAGTACGTCAGCCAGCTGCAGATGATGGTGGCCACGCTGAAAATTCCGCTCGAGCGGCGCAATAAGCGAAGCGGCAGAACTGAAAAAGCGCGTATCTGGGAGATCACCGACCGGACGGTCCGCACGTGGCTGAATGAAGCCGTGGATACCGCTGCGGCCGACGGTGTGACGTTTTCTGTGCCAGTAACACCGCACACGTTCCGCCACTCCTACGCCATGCACATGCTCTATGCCGGTATTCCCCTGAAGGTGCTGCAGTCGCTGATGGGTCACAAGTCAATGAGTTCAACGGAGATCTACACGAAAGTGTTTGCGCTCGACATCGCGGCACGGCACCGCGTGCAGTTTGCGATGCCGGAAACTGAAGCGGTGGCCCTGATGAAACAGCTCCCCCAACGATAACGCGAGCGCCGTGCTATGGAAAATAACTCAAGTTATGCTGTGGCTTTCGCAATAGTGAACATTTTTATGGCTCCCTGCGCTCATCGGCGGGAGCGATTATGGGGACTTATGAAGCCTAATTCGCAGAAACAAACGGTGAGCCGGTCTGGGCCCGATGGGGTATATTTATCGATTACTGTGACGCCGCATCCGCTATATCACATAAATGCGCTATCACCGGCGGCCTAAAAATTGACTGTGGTGTGCAGGGCATCATCTCTCAGTCAATACATGGAACGCGTTACTCGCCTAAAGTGCATGCCGCAGTCAATATCAGTGTTTTTTCGTATAACATCCCATACAACAGTCAATTTAATGCGTGGAAGCATGAAGGATAAAGAGAGTTAAATTGACTGCGCTATGCGTGATGCGTATCACAGTCAATAACGAAGAATAAGAGCATACCGCAGTGAATTTTTGCGTACTACAGTCAATTTTCAGGCTTCATACTGGTGAGCGCTTCGGCCAGCTTCTGAGGATCGATACCCGCGGCTTTCAAAGCCTTAATGACCTCATCATAGTTCTGCTCAGGAGACTGCGCCTCTTCCTCTTTGCGAGGCGACTTCACAGTACTGCTGATCAGTTTCGGGTTGCGATAATGCACGCTGAAATAGGCTGCCCGTCCGCGTTTGAATTCGGTGTAATCCAGATACCCAATATCCCGCAGTTGCTCCATCGCTTTGCGAACGGTATGGTTCTGCGTGTACACGTTTGAGGTAAGATTCAGCCGATCGCGCATACGTTTCATGGAGATTGGCGCCGGGTTCTGAGGCAGGCTTTCGATGTAGGTATACAGGGCTTGAGCAGACTCTTTACGCTGCAGGGCGTCGATCGCCTTCAACCGCAGCAGCACCCGCCGGTCCATGTGGTAGAGCTCGAAGAGTTTGGGCTCGGCCTTGATTTCCACGATATCTTCGTTGATATCATAGTAAGCCGACTGCACCAGGTGTGTGGTCCAGCCCTTGGTGTCATTCTGGAACTTCAACGTGACGGTCGCCAGTTTGAACAGGGAGTTGCTGATACGGTCGCGCATTTTTTTGTTTGAACGCCGCGAATCGAAACCACACATCTTAACGAACTCAACAAAAGACAATTCTAGCGTGTCTTTTTTTACGCCATACTCTGACATGGAGCGAATGATCCCAAGCCAGACTTTAAAGTCCGTGTCCATGTCCAGACGCGATCCTGTGATCCTGACGTCGGTGTACCCTTCACTCTTCGCGATAGACAGCTGTACAAGCTCCTCAGTCGCATCTGTGACGTTTTTACGGTTAGCCTTACTCCTTCCTGTCGATTTCAGCGTAGGAACAAAGAGACCAAGCCTCATGAGCGCAACGGGTTGAACGGTACTGGTGCTGTTGACATCCAGCTTAACAACTTCACCGGTTTTCTTATCAACCTCCTGCAGATTCAGAGGTAAGCTATTATTTTCGCTCGTCATCTTTGATCCCAACGGTTATCCACAAGGGCAAGTATAAATGCATATCTCAGTCAACGGAAATACATACCTCAGTAAATACCGTTGCATATCACAGTATTAGATAATGCATACGTCAGTCAACATTTAACACGCTATAGTCAATGCTGAGCCCCCTTAAGACCAGTCAACACGGGGGCTCAAACGATCCGGGGATCTCTTTATGATCTCACTATGATCTCTATAGGATCATTTATTGGATCGACACTATGAATAACTCTGCCAGACCAGTTCACATCAAAATTGACGTAAGTCCGTCACCTGGTGTGATATTTTTAATACACCTCGCGATGAGTTCATCGTCATGATGTCGCACTACTCCCCGACCAGATCAAATCTTGACTGTAGTACGTAACCTTCATCGGCTCTTTTGGCCACTCTGAATAATAGAATCGCATACCACAGTCAATATATTGCATGCCACAGTGAATATTCACAGCAGGAAAGATTTAGTGTGCGTAATTGGCATCAGCGCGTCAGTGCTTTCAGTAAGTTCAGCTCTTTTCCGCTTCCTCAACGCTTTCTCACGGAGCGCGAAAGCGTTCTGCGGCGAGCGGTAGTAACTATTATTGACTGCGGTATGCAGTATCCGTGAAATCTCATCTGATCCAGATCGATAACTGCCTATTTCGTGAGCAACTTTGCATGTTTTAGTTCACTTTGCGTTTTTATTGTTGCTTTGCATTAAATTCCAAGATTTAATAAAATAATGCAAAGTGATGATTAAAGGATGCTCAATATGGGACTAATGGATACACTTAACCAGTGCATAACCGCTGGCCACGAAATGACTAAAGCAATTGCGATTGCCCAATTCAATGATGACAGCCCTGAGGCTCGCAAAATTACCCGCCGCTGGAGGATTGGTGAAGCCGCTGATTTAGTTGGGGTATCGTCTCAGGCCATCAGGGATGCAGAGAAAGCAGGCCGTCTGCCACACCCCGATCTTGAAACCCGCGGCAGAGTTGAACAACGTGTCGGCTATACCATCGAACAAATCAATCACATGCGGGATGTTTTTGGTACCCGTCTGCGGCGTTCAGAGGATGCCTTCCCACCGGTTATCGGCGTCGCCGCTCACAAAGGTGGCGTTTATAAAACGTCGGTTTCTGTTCACCTTGCTCAGGATCTTGCTCTGAAAGGGTTACGTGTTTTGCTTGTTGAAGGCAACGACCCGCAAGGAACAGCATCGATGTATCACGGATGGGTACCCGATCTCCATATTCATGCTGAAGACACGTTACTCCCCTTCTATCTTGGCGAAAAAGATGATGCCAGCTATGCGGTAAAACCTACCTGCTGGCCAGGTCTCGATATCATTCCATCCTGCCTGGCATTACATCGGATTGAAACCGAACTGATGGGTAAGTTTGATGAAGGAAAACTGCCAACCGATCCGCATCTGATGCTGCGTTTAGCCATTGAAACAGTGGCTCATGACTATGATGTCATCGTGATCGACAGCGCACCCAACCTGGGTATAGGTACTATCAATGTGGTTTGTGCGGCCGACGTGCTGATTGTACCAACGCCTGCAGAATTATTCGATTACACCTCCGCTCTGCAGTTTTTTGACATGCTGCGTGACTTATTGAAGAACGTTGATCTGAAAGGATTTGAGCCGGATGTCCGCATCCTGTTAACTAAATACTCTAACAACAATGGTTCGCAGTCTCCCTGGATGGAAGAGCAGATCCGAGATGCCTGGGGAAGTATGGTTTTGAAGAATGTTGTCCGCGAAACGGATGAAGTCGGTAAAGGTCAGATCCGTATGAGAACGGTTTTCGAACAGGCTATCGATCAGCGTTCCTCCACTGGCGCCTGGCGTAATGCACTGTCTATCTGGGAGCCTGTTTGCAACGAAATTTTTGATCGCCTGATTAAACCACGTTGGGAGATTAGATAATGAAACGCGCCCCCGTCATTCCAAAACATTCTGCGAGTACCGCACCTGCGGAAGTGGCAACGTCCCCCGCTCCGGCCGCGCCAATGGTTGATTCGTTGATTGCTCGTGTTGGGGCAATGGCCCGTGGAAATGCAATCGCTCTGCCTGTATGTGGGCGAGAAGTCAAATTTACACTGGAAGTTATCCCAAGTAGCTCGGTTGAAGGTAACTCCAGAGTCTGGTCAGGTAATGAACGTGATCAGGAGCTTCTGACAGAAGACGCTCTGGACGACCTGATACCATCCTTCTTACTGGCAGGCCAGCAAACACCTGCTTTCGGGCGTCGGGTTTCAGGTGTTATTGAGATTGCGGATGGTAGTCGTCGACGAAAAGCTGCCATCCTGACATCCAGTGACTATCGGATCCTTGTCGGCGACCTTGATGATGAACAAATGGCGGCGCTGTCACGGCTAGGTAATGACTATCGTCCAACCAGCGCCTATGAACGAGGGCATCGTTATGCAACTCGCCTGCAGAATGAATTTGCCGGCAATATCTCTGCGCTTGCCGATGCCGAAAACATCTCGCGCAAGATTATCAGTCGCTGTATCAATACATCCAGATTGCCAAAGTCGGTTGTTGCCCTCTTCTCTCATCCTGGGGAACTTTCAGCCCGGGCAGGTGAAACCCTCTTTAAAGCTTTTGCCGATAAAGAGGAATTACTGATAAAACAGGCTGCTAACCTGCATGGGCAAAAGAAAGCGGGAGTGATTTTTGAAGCCGATGAGGTTATTACTTTACTGACCGCTGTTCTGAAAAATACACCTGCGGTTAGATCTAATCTGAGCTCGCGGCATCAATACGCACCAGGTGCATCTGCTCTCTACAAGGGGGATAAAGTTATACTGAACCTCGACAGAACGCGCTTGCCTGCAGAATGTATTGAAAGAATTGAAGCCATTTTAAAAGAACTGGGATCTACAGCTTCATAACATACCGAACGGTGGAGAATTTTAATTTCAGAAGTTCTTCACCATAACGACCCTTATTCTTTATTGGTTACCCTTTCTATATTTCCCTAATCATCCGCCATCAGTTATCTGGGACCGCGGTCCCACTTAGTCAATGTACCCATCGGCGCTCAGCCCGCTGGGATCGCGGTCCCACCTTTATCAATGCACCCACCGGCAGTCAGCCAGCTGACACCGTGGTCCCACTTAGTTAAAGCACCCATCGGCGGTCAGCCAGCTGGCACCGTGGCCCCACTTAATCAATACACCCACCGGCGGTCAGTCAGCTGGGACCGTGGTCCCACTTAGTTAATGCACCCATCGGCGGTCAGCCAGCTGGGACCGTGGTCCCACTTAGTTAATGCACCGAGCGGCGGTCAGCCAGCTGGGACCGTGGTCCCACTTAGTTAATGCACCGAGCGGCGGTCAGCCAGCTGGGACCGTGGTCCCACTTAGTTAATGCACCGAGCGGCGGTCAGCCAGCTGGGACCGTGGCCCACTTAGTTAATGCACCCATCGGCGGTCAGCCAGCTGGGATCGCGGTCCCACCTAGTCAATGCATCCACCGTCGGTCAGCCTGCTGGGACCGTGGTCCCACATAATCAATGCTGCTACCGTTGTTCTGCCTGCTGGTACCGTGGTCCCATTTAATCAATGATCCCACTGCCAGTCGGTCAGCTCGGACCGTGGTCCTACATAATCAATGTTCCTACCGTCGGCCAGCCTGCTGGGACCGTGGTCCCATTTGAACATAATGCTGCTCACATTACCCTGCCGGCCTACACTCACCGTCAAATAAACGAAGGATATGGAAGCACTCCGCATCTGCAGGCCGGCAGTGAGTGAAAAGATATTGCTCGGCAGGAAACAAATAATTTCCTCGGCGGCTATCCCTCCAGGCCGATCGGTCTCAGGAGTATCTGGCCCGTTACGTACAGTATTTCAGAGCTACGGGTTAGGAAAGGGGCTACGATGGCATGACCGACACAGTATATGCCAACCATCTAATAGGCAGAGGTAGCTATATTGATTATCCGTAAAAACGGAGGATAAAACCGGGAGAGGGCTGTATAACTGATCGCAATTACCTGAGTATCCATCATGAAGAAGCTATGACGTTTTCAATCTGAGGAGGGAAACTTAGCTTTTCTGCGTTGCAGCTCTGATTTGAACGCCTCAAGCTGACATGTGTTGATTTTTATCCACTCATGGCTGGTCATACCGCCTCGAGAATAAACCCGCACTCGCCATTCA
Source organism: Klebsiella sp. HC6 (assembly GCF_022605325.1). NCBI lineage: Bacteria > Pseudomonadati > Pseudomonadota > Gammaproteobacteria > Enterobacterales > Enterobacteriaceae > Klebsiella > Klebsiella sp. HC6. The sequence continues at coordinate 114,216 of NZ_CP093277.1, read as the reverse complement.
GGATTTTCCCAGTTGGCAACACGCTGCACGTCTCCGATGCCGAAGTAGGAGAGTGGGTATATTCGAATATACTTATCCCATAGAATATAGATCACAGGTATGGAGATGATGGCCAGAGTTACCAAAGTTATCATTTGCATTCCTTTAATTTGCAAGAGTTATTGATAAAAGAGTGATACCCGGTTTTTTAAACGATAAGTTATTTTTCTTCTCATGGAAAGCTGGATGAGCTGTCCATAGCTCATCGATGAATAACTTTTCCTGTTTTGCATTTTCCCATCCTGGTGGCCATGCAAGCCAGACCCGGGCTGAGCCATGCCGGGTTAAAACCTGGCAACCGGTAACTCTTTCCAGCGGGTTGTATATGCCGGCGACAACATCTCCCGCTTCATCTGCCACTCAGGAGCAATACCTCTGCCGGCAAACCAGATCTTACCAAGCCCTGAGTGATTAATGCCATCGAGGACTTTCATCAGTTCATCACTGTGCGGCCGCGGCTGTATCTCATCGAACAGGTTCAGCTGAGAGACTCCGTTTGGACTGAAATCGTTCAGCATGACGCCGGCTTTTGCGTAGCGATGGCCAGGTACCCAGATCCTGTCCAGCGCGTTAACTGCAGCAGCGATAATGTCCCGGGTGTCGCGCGTTGGCGTACTCAGTTTTTCCGTCGAGATATTTCCGTAGTACGGCTCTTTGACGGCAAACGGCGAGGTTTTGATGAATGCGGAAATGTGCCGGCAGTACTGACGCTCACCGCGCAGTTTTTCAGCTGCCCGCTCGGCGTACTGACATATGGCCCGGCGGAGCTCATCATAGGTGGTGATCCGCTGCCCGAAGCTGCGACTGCAGACGATCTGCTGTTTGGGCGGCGGTGCTTCCTCCAGCGAAATGCAGCTCTCTCCGTTCAGCTCCCGGACCGTTCGCTCGAGTACCACGTTAAAGTTTTTCCGGATGAACGTCGGGTTAGTCAGGGACAGCTGCAGCGCCGTGGTGATCCCCATCACCTTCAGTTTCTTCGCTATCCGGTTTCCAACACCCCATATTTCTTCAACCGGCTGCAGGGATAGCAGCTTTGCCGTTCGCCGCGGATTGGCCGGAGTCAGCGCCAGCACGCCGCGGAATTGCGGCCACTCTTTTGATGCCCACTGCGCCGACTTCGCCAGCGTTTTTGTGGCGCCGATACCGACTCCGATCGTCAGACCGGTGCCATTGCGAACGTGCTCACGCAGCTGCGTGCCGAAGGCTTCCAGGTCCATAGAGTGGCTGATACCGTTGACGTCCAGGAAGCATTCGTCGATGGAGTACTGCTCAACGCGGGGAGATAACTCTTCCAGCAGCGCAACCACGCGGTTACTGAGGCTCGCATAAAGCTCATAATTACTGGAGAACACGTACAGCTTCTCAGGGAACTGTGTGGCCTTAAGCTGGAACCACGGGGTGCCCATCTTGATGCCCAGTCGGCGTTTGGCTTCCGCGCTTCGGGCGATTACACAGCCATCGTTATTACTAAGGCAAACCACTGGTTTTCCTCGCAAATCAGGGCGAAACACCTTCTCGCAGCTGGCATAGAACGAATTCACGTCGGCCAGGGCGTACATCAGTCCGTATCCCGTGTTTTATGAATAAACGCGGTCACCACGCCAAATATCTGCAGCGTTTCCGGGTCCGGGTACAGGTTAGGATAAGCCGGGTTCATCGCCTGCAGGGCAGGGCGGGGGGTCAGCAGAAGCCGCTTGACGGTAAACTCCCCTTCAATCTCGGCAATAACGATATCGCCATGCCGGGGTTTTTCCGCTTTATCGACGACCATCAGATCGCCGGAATACAGACCGATGTCCGTCATCGAGTTTCCGATGGCCCTGACGAAATAGGTCGAGTGGCGCCGGCGAATACAATACTCGTTGAGGTCCAGTTCTGATTCGGTGTAATCGGCTGCAGGGGAGGGGAAGCCTGCCGCGCATCGTTCAGTGAAAAGCGGAAGAGTAAGTATTCCGGGGTTGAGTGCTGCAGATGTGAATTTCACCGTTTTATTCCCTTTACTGTACATATATACAGTAATTATTTTACCGGCTGCTTGTTTTTGCAAGCCTCTTTACGCCTCCCCACGCTAACTCCCTGCTGTGATGGCGAAAAAAAGTGTCATGTAACAAAAACGCATGCCAGGACGGCACTGACCCCGTTATCCTGTAATATACTAATATCAAATGCATTTCATTCCCGAAGAGGTCTTTATGTCACCCGGCTTCAGAAATGTTCTCCGGTTTGCCGGCGTCCCGGTCGACAGCAGTGAACCTGTACGCAGAAAATACGGCAGTCAACTGATTGGCATTGTCACCGTGTGCCTGCTTCCGCTTCTGGTGTTCGACGTCCCGCTGTGGATCTTCGTGTTGTCACAGGTTATCTGGGGGGCGGGGGTTTATATCGGCCTGTCCCTGGTCGGAGACAAGCCCCGGCCACGCTGATATTCTTTTCACTCTGCTCAAAAAAAGAATAGTTAACGCGACGCCTGCCTTATGGCTCTTCTCCGCCAGCTGCCTCCAGGTTATCCACAGAGTTAAACAGACGCTCTGTGGATAGCGGGTTCCCGAAAGTTTCTTCCGCCGTTCACCCGTTCTCCTGTGCGTCCGCTGCCGCACGGTGCCTGTGTGGGCGCCTTTACCTTTCCTGCCCGGTACTTCAGAAAATAATGATGTCGCGCTGCTCCGCATCGATGCCGCGCCTGGCGCGGGAATAGTCACTGCCCGGAGCCAGTGTGCCGCGCCCGGGCGGACACGGGACGGGCGGCTTTTCCGCTCCTGTCCGGCGTTGTTGTGATTTTACGCCATCCACTCGCCTTTTGAGGAGCGCCCTTCAAGCCGCTTTCGCGGCATAGCCTTGCCGTCGGAAAGCCTGACGGCTGCGGTATTCCACGGTCAGCTTGACCCGTTACCGGTCGCGGCGTACAGGCTCCGGGCAGCAGGGAACGGACGTCGTACCGACGTCCTCCTGGGTGCCCCCTGTCACCACGAGGTATCCTTATGTCCCGTTTTATCCTGGGTAACTGTATCGATATTATGGGCGGCTTTCCCGATCGCGCCGTCGATTTCATTCTGACCGATCCCCCGTACCTGGTCGGCTTCCGTGACCGCGCCGGCCGCACCCTTGCCGGGGACAAAACCGACGAGTGGCTCCAGCCTGCCTGCAATCAGATGTATCGCGTACTCAAAAAAGACGCGCTGATGGTCAGTTTTTACGGCTGGAACCGCGTCGATCGTTTTATGGCCGCATGGAAAAGCGCCGGGTTCAGCGTGGTCGGGCATCTGGTGTTCACCAAAACGTACTCGTCCAAATCCGCGTTTGTCGGCTACCGCCATGAATGCGCCTATATCCTGGCGAAAGGGCGCCCGCCGCTGCCGCAGGACCCGCTGCCGGACGTGCTGAGCTGGAAATACAGCGGCAACCGCCACCACCCGACCGAAAAACCCGTTACCAGCCTGCAACCTCTGATCGAGAGCTTCACACACCCGAACGCCATTGTTCTCGATCCGTTTGCCGGCTCAGGCTCCACCTGCGTGGCAGCCCTCCAGTCTGGGCGCCGTTACATCGGCATTGAACTGATGGAGCAGTACCACAAAGCGGGGATTGCCCGCCTGTCAGCGGTACAGCGCGCCATGCAGCGCCCGGCCGCCAACGACGTCTTTTATCCGGAGGCCGCGTAATGAACTACGGCGGACACGAAACCCTGCGCCGCGATATGGCCGGGCTGGCGAACAACCTGTGCGACCTGAAAACCACCCTCACTGTGCTGGAAGAAAAGTATCACTACCGGCATGACGGGCTGCCTGAACGGCTGGCTGGCATGAGTCTGCGGCGTATCAGCGAACTGCTGGACAAGGCATTCAATATCGCCCTGATTCTGGATGAAAGTTTTCAGGACTGACAGCGGGCGGCGGTGCCGCCCCACAGAATCAACGGAGAAAAAATATGTACGGAACCTGTGAAACCCTCTGCCGGTTGCTGAATGAGCACTATCCCGCAGAAACCCCGCTGAACCTGATTGTCTGGTCCCCGGAGGATATCGAAGCGCTGGCCGGCGGGATGGAATGTGTCGTTTCTGAACAGGACATAAAGGCGGTGCTGGAGCGCATGGACGCCATACCGGAAGACCAGCGGCTTGAGTCGGGTGTGTCTGCCGGTGCGGTGATGGGCCTGATCGAGGAAGTGAAAGAGGCCGTTGCGGGAGTCCTGGTGCCGGCTGACCTGCTCGAAACCCTGCTGACGACCGCCGAACAGGCGTTATGGCACAGGGAATGGGCCGCCCGGGATGATAACCATCCGGTGCCGGAAAGCGTGACCCGTCGCCTTTCTGATACGGCGAAAGTGCGCGCATTACTGAAAAACTGAAATCTGCACGCCGCCCGGGCGGCGTGTCATTAACCTGTTTCGAGGACGATACCATGCAGGAAACCACCACACTAAACGCCCTGGTGATGCGCCGCGCGCGTGATCTGATAGCTGATTATGGATGGCCTGACCATACCGATGTTGATCAGCGTGATCCGGTAAACAAACCCGGATGGATAAGCATGTATGTCCGTCTGGATGCGGCAAATATGGTTCATCTGCTTCCTTTGCTTTGTACCGGTGGCGTACCCGCAGAGCTGCAAACTGCCATGACAAAAATAGCCGGGACGCCCGCGCAGATTATTTTATCCGGCAGCCGTTATGCAGACGCACCACAGCTTCCGGAGGACGGGACACAAATATCCTTTCCCTGGGCCGGGGAATGGCTGACGGAGCCGGAAATTCACGCTGTAACCGATTGTCTGTTTCATGCCGTCCGGAATATCTCCCGGCAGGTTCGGGAGGATGCTCGCCGGATAGAGGCCGCGCTGACCACTCGCGGGGAAACGCTGTTTTACCGCCAGACACGAAATTTCCGTCTGGTTGTGAAAGAAAATGATATGCCCTGCTGGCTGGACGAGGATGACGACAATGTACCGGTGGTGCTTGATGCCATCCTCAACAAAGGCGCGCGCTACAGTGCCGTTGAGTTCTTTGTTATCAGCGACAAAGTGGATCAGATCCTGGCGTGTGGGCAGATGTGCGATGTGTTACGTACTCCGGGAGAGCCTCCGCGCCGGTGGATGGATTTAACCCTGCTACATGAGGTCATGGCAGAAGCGCGCGCAGAAATCACCCTTGTCTGCAATGCATTTTCAACAATCCGATCAGTGTAAGGAACCGCCGGGGGGAGGAAAGGGGAGTCCTTCCCTTTTTTGCCTGCCGGCGTAAGAGGACCAGTGCTAAAAGGATGTCCCCGTGCCGGCTCCGCGTTCACCCGGCCCGGTTTCCGGGCCTTATCGGTGAAAACCACTCTCTGATATCACTGTGGCGTATGCGGGCTGTGCCGTGCCTCCATCGTAGCCGGGCTGTCGCGAATGCAAGGGTGCGCTTCGCCGCGGCGGTCACCCGGTCCCTCCTTCCCGTCAGCCGGGTTCTTCCGGTCGTTCGCCCGCTCAGTTTTCACGGACTCACCCTTCAGCTCCCGCCTGCCGTGTGCGTCAGGCTGCGGCTTCCCTTGCGCCCCTGCATTCCCGACTGACCGCCCGTCTGTTATGGAGGCACGGCACCGCCCGGTGTCGCAGTCCATGTGATTACGGAGGTTTTTACCATGCAGTTGAAAACGCGCGCGGTCCTGAATGTTGAAGAGTCCGATCGACTTTCCTTCCTGCCGTACATGTTCGGCAATGATTTTATGATCGCGGAGTTACAGGTGTACGCCCTGGCGAAAAAACTGATGCCGGAGTATGAAGGTTGTTTCTGGTACTTCATTCGGCTGCCGGAAGGCGGTGGCTACATGATGCCGGATTGTGGGCGAGTACATCTGGTTCACACGGAAAACTGGTTCGATCGTGCCGTCAGTGCCGACGCGGCGGGCATTATCCTGACCAGCCTGGCCGTTAACCGTCGTCTGGCGGCCTGGCATGATTGCAATAACCCGGCCCTGACCCACCTTTACATGCTGCGTGATGCCCAGCTCTGGAATCACATTACCTTTCACCCGGAATGCCACGCCATTTACGCCGCGCTGGAATGATTAACGACCTGGATGGCATGTTTTCAGAGACTGCATAATGCACGGCGGGGGAATCCCGCCGGTTAAGGATGATACGGATGAATATTGCGCCAGAATCCCGCGAAATACTGCGACAGTACAAAGCCCTGAACAATGCCCGCCGCCGTGATTCCGGCCAGCGGGAACTGACAACCGCGCAGGTCATGGATGAAATCTGCGAATATATGACCTGTCAGTGTGCCGTGTATCTCGGCGGTCATTTCATCTTACAGGGTGGAAAAGAACAGTAGACTGGATGCCAGGCGTCGGGCAGGAGGGCGCCTGTCAGCCCGCGCGAAAACCCGGGCAGGCCGCGCCTGCGGCGCCGCACTCGCGCTCTCCGTTACCAGGCGACAGGATCGGCGAAAGGGTATACTCTCCGCTAAGTTGTTTCTTACCCGGTAATGCCGATGTCAAAGTGGAATATCGCCTCTTTCTCAAAAGAAGATCAGGACAAAGTCTCCGTCGATAAAGCGGCCGCTGCCGTCGCATGGCAGGAGCGTATGAACAAGCCTGTTGTGCCCGAGCTCGCGGCGCGTGAACAGCCAGAGCATCTCCGTGAACATTTCCAGGAGAGATTGCGTATTCACAGGCTGAACAGCCAGCAGCTGCCGCGCGCAAATGCACCTGAATATCAGAAGCCAGAAGAAGGTTAAGGAGAGTGGGCCAGTGGAGGGAAAAAGTATGCGTATGTCAGTCATGTTTGCTGTCGTTGCTCTGTTTACCGGGATTAACCTTTTGTATAACCCGTTTCAGCCTGTCCCCGCATTATGGGGGGCAACCCTGGCCGTTGCTTTTGTCCTGATAAACGTAGTGGCAGATAAAATGCGTCTCTGGACTGGCGTGGCATGGATTATCGTTGCCGGCATCGTCATGACGATGATGCTGAAGGGGAAAGAACCGGGTAACGAATTAAGAATGGTGATTAACGTTTTTGCTTTCCTGAGTTCAGCCTGGTACAGCGTTGCGCTGTACAGAAAAGAAAAACATTTTCGTTCCTGACGTGCCCGTTTGCGTAATTGTATGTGACCTCACTACCCGTTTGCATTTTACTTGACCTTCGCCAACACAATGCAACCAGGTTGACAGGCAGCTAAGAGCGAAAAGCAGACGCCTGCATGAAGTGAACAGACGCCCGTTAAAATTACTTAACCCGTTTCCCTGTTTCGTCAATGACCTTTTCGCCATCTTCTTTGGTAAAAGCGCTTTTCTGAGCTTCAGGCAGAATATCCAACACAATTTCTGAAGGGCGGCAAAGACGAGTTCCAAGCGGCGTTACTACAACCGGTCGATTAATCAGGATCGGATGCTGAAGCATAAAATCAATCAACTGCTCATCAGAAAATTTGTCTTCATCAAGACCCAACTGCTCATAGGGTTCGACGTTCTTACGCAGCAATGCACGTACTCCAATATCCATATCTGAAATCAGTTTGATAAGTTCATCACGAGTCGGGGGAGTATCGAGATAATAAATAATGGTTGGTTCGTTACCGCTGTTACGGATCATCTCCAGCGTGTTACGTGAGGTCCCACAGGCCGGATTGTGATAGATGGTAATGTTGCTCATATCTGTATCTCATTACAAAGTGACGGAGAGCCGCAACGCCAGCGCGGCCAGAGTGACAAACAGCACGGGCAGAGTCATGATTATGCCGGTGCGGAAGTAATACCCCCAGGTGATGGTCATGTTTTTCTGTGCCAACACATGAAGCCATAACAGGGTTGCCAGACTGCCTATCGGGGTGATTTTAGGACCTAAATCGCAGCCAATCACATTGGCATAAATCATCGCCTCTCTGGCTATGCCGGACGCAGTGCTCCCGTCTATAGACAATGCGCCAATGAGTACCGTCGGCATATTGTTCATCACAGACGACAGGAACGCAGTCAGGAAGCCGGTACCGAACGTAGCGGCCCATAAACCTTTGTCTGCCAGCATATTGAGTACGGCTGAAAGAGACTCAGTCAGTCCAGCGTTACGCAGGCCGTAGACGACCAGATACATACCCAGCGAGAAAATCACTATCTGCCAGGGCGCACCGCGCAGCACTTTCCCGGTATTTATGGCATGACCACGCTTTGCTACCACGAAAAGCACCGCAGCCCCAACTGCTGCTATCGCACTTACAGGGATCCCCAGCGGCTCCAGAACAAAGAAACCGGTCAGCAAGAACAGTAAAATAACCCAGCCCGCCCTGAACGTCGCTGGATCTTTAATCGCGCTGGCAGGCGTTTTGAGCAGTGAAACGTCATATCTGGCCGGAATATCGCGGCGGAAGAAGAGATGGAGCATGGCCAGCGTTGCAGCGATGGCCGCAAGGTTCACAGGGACCATCACGGAGGCGTACTGCGTAAAGCCCAGATCGAAGAAATCCGCCGAGACAATATTCACCAGGTTGGAAACTATCAGCGGCAGGCTGGCGGTATCGGCAATAAATCCCGCAGCCATAACAAAGGCCAGCGTCGTCGCCTGGCTGAACCCCAGTGCGAGCAGCATTGCAATCACAATTGGCGTCAGTATCAGCGCGGCACCGTCGTTAGCAAACAGAGCAGCAACAGCTGCGCCAAGCAGTACTATCCAGGTAAACAGCAGGCGGCCGTGCCCGTTACCCCATCTGGAAACATGCAGCGCGGCCCATTCAAAGAAACCGGACTCATCGAGCAGCAGGCTGATGATGATCACCGCAATGAATGCCGCTGTTGCGTTCCAGACGATGTTCCAGACTACAGGGATATCATGAATGTGGATAACTCCCGTTCCCAGCGCCAACACTGCTCCGATACTTGCACTCCAACCGATGCTTAGACCTCTGGGCTGCCAGATGACCAGGACCAGCGTCAGTATAAATATACTCCCTGCCAAAATCATTTCAGGTTCCTTTGTATATGGTTATGTGTATGTGATTAAAAATTCTCAGCATGATGTACAGGCTGATTTTGACAGCCATTCACCCACATCTTCTCTCATACATTGCCAGGTCGTCGTGATCGTCTCAGCCGCCCACGCTGGCATGTGGGGAGACAGACGGTAGTGAATCCATTTGCCTTCCCGGCGGTCAAGCACTAACTCTGCTTCACGTAGGATAGCCATATGGCGAGATATTTTGGGCTGTGACTCAGTAGTGACCGCACATATATCGCATACGCATAGTTCGCCGGACTCCCGGAGAAGCATGACAATGGCGAGACGTGTTTCATCCGACAGGATTTTAAAAAGCTGAACAGGCTGTAGCATTGATTACTCCGTTCCCTTTAGAATATACATATGGTAAACCATATGCATTAGCTTTGAAATCACCGGAATATCCCGGAGGAGAAATAATGGAACACTTTCCTGCACTGAACGCTGATTGTTTCGATAAAAAGATTGCTGAGCACCTACAGCTCAATGAACCTCCACGCATTCTGATTCTGTATGGCTCGGTAAGAGAGCGTTCGTACAGTCGTTTTGCAGCAGAAGAGGCGGGTCGCCTGCTGACGGCGATGGGGGCGGAAGTCAGGCTGTTTAATCCTTCAGGTTTACCCCTGCCGGATGATGCTCCGGATACACACCCAAAAGTCATAGAGCTGCGCGGACTGGTCAGATGGTGTGATGGTATGGTGTGGAGCTCTCCTGAGCGGCATGGGGCAATGAGTGCGGTGATGAAGGCCCAGATCGACTGGATCCCGTTAAGCGAAGGCGCGGTCCGCCCTTCTCAAGGCAAAACTCTCGCTGTAATGCAGGTATGTGGCGGCTCGCAGTCTTTTAATGCGGTGAACCAGATGCGAATTCTTGGCCGCTGGATGAGGATGTTCACTATTCCTAACCAGTCTTCAGTCGCTAAAGCCTGGCAGGAATTCGATGAAAACGGGCGAATGAAACCTTCGTCCTGGTATGACCGCATTGTCGATGTCGCCGAGGAGTTATTTAAAATCACTCTCCTGCTCAAGGGGCAAAGCAGTTATCTTGCCGATCGCTACAGCGAACGAAAAGAGAGCCATCAGGAACTTTCGTCACGCGTCAATCAGGAGAAAATATAACTTTAGGGAGTTCAAAATGTCCGCTTATGGCACTGAGCGGACTGCCGCACAGAGTAAAATGTCACCTGCTCCCAGAGGGGGGAGGTGCTCATATCATTACCTGTAAGTTGGACGACAGCGTGCAAAGCTGGGCTTTGTGCGCTGTTGTCTGCAGGCAAACCGCAGGTGCGTCGCGGCAGATTCACATCCAATTCAGATAATGATTCTTTTCAAGGAAGCTGATCCACTCATGTTAGCCAGAACTGATTTAGCCCAGTGATGGCCAATATGTTGAATTAATGCAGCCGACTTCAATTTCTGCTTAGAGCGAACATTGCCCGCTATGAGCGATCAGCAGACATTAGCCTAACACTGACATAATCAGTTTGTTGGAAGATATCTAAAAGTGATTGGTTAGGATTACAGGGATACTTAGCTGACGTAGTTAACATCCTGTTGCATTAATAAATAGTGTGCACGTCAGATCATATTGGTAATGTCGATTGGCCACCAAACGAACCAGAAGAAAAGTTTTGGTGATATCGATACTAACAACTCTGATCATTTTCATGTGATGTTTCTCCCAGATTAATGTAGTCAGCAAAAGTATTGCATTGGCTACTTTAGCAAGGGCGTCCACTGCATAACTACACTCTTGAACGGGCAAGAAAATTGGTTAAACCGTCGCTGAAATACAAAACGCCCGATGCAGTTCATCAGGCATTTTACAGGCTGGTAAGTGCCAACCTATATCAGGGCTGGTCATGCCGATTGTGCAGGAATAATTCTATTCCCCGGTTTGAACATTTAGCGGGCTTCGACGAGGTTCACAATTCTGCTTTGCTTAACCAATTAAAATTGCACGTATATCATTAACATTCGTCAATGTTGGCCCCGTTTTAATAAGGTCATTGATTCCTGCGAAGAAAGTGTAGCTGTCGTGTTCAGCCAGCATATTTTTCCCGCTTAGACCTCTTTCAATTGCACGGGCAAGCGTGCTCGGGCTGACAAACGCACCGGCCGCATCCTCTGTTCCGTCGATTCCATCACTATCTCCGGCGAGAGCCCAAATATGTTCTTCACCTGCCAATGCATTCGCAAGGCTCAGCAGGAACTCAGTATTTCGGCCACCCTGCTTCGCAACGCCTGACCCAATTGTGACCGTCGTTTCACCACCGGACAGCAATACCGCAGGTGCCGTTACAGGTTGTCCGTGATATTTAACAGAACGCGCTATTCCAGCCATCACAATGCCCAGTTGCGCACTTTCACCTTCAAGTGCATCGCCGAGAATGATAGGTGTAATCCCCATCCGACGCGCAACTTCAGCTGCGGAATGTAGCGCTTTGGCCGGTGTCGCAATCATCCGCACATCAGTCTCAATGTCCCTTTCACTCACGGCATAGCGTTCTTCTCTCAGCACATGCGCCACAGACTCCGGCAATTCCATGGAATAGCGTCTTAGAATATCTAAAGCCTGCTCATAGGTGCTCTGATCGGGTACCGTTGGTCCAGAGGCAATATACTCAGGCTGGTCGCCTGGAACATCACTGATAACTAAGGTTACAACCTTCGCGGGAAGCGCGGCATATGCCAGCCTTCCCCCTTTAATATCAGACAAATGCTTCCGTACGGTGTTCATTTCCTGAATGGTGGCACCGCTTCGTAATAACGCTTTGTTGACAGCCTGTTTTTCGGACAGCGTAATACCATTACGCGGCAACGCCATCAAAGCAGAGCCACCACCTGAAATTAGGGCGATCACCAAATCATCTGACGTCAGATTTTTTACAGCGTCCAGGATAAGCATCGAAGCCACTTCACTCATCGAATCAGAAACAGGATGTGCGGCTTCTATAATACGAATGTGTTGCGTTGCTACGGCATGCCCATAACGGGTGACAACCACACCAGAAATCGGCACATCTGACCATGCCGATTCCAGTGCTGCTGCCATTGCGCCGGAAGCCTTACCGGCCCCCACCACAATGCATCGCCCCTTGGGTGGTTCTGGCAATGCAGCAGATAAATTCACATGAGGATCGGCACTTCTCACCGCAGCATTGAACATCTCAAGCAATGCACCTCGTGCCTTTTCGTCATTCCACGTTGCCATCTTCATCCTCTGTGCCTCAAGCTTTCATAATGGCAGAGATAACCGCGTCGGTAACATCTTGTGTTGTCGCTTTCCCACCCACGTCCGGCGTTTTAATACCGGCAGCACAAACTTCCTCTACTGCCTGCATCAGACGTTGTGAAGCTTCGTGTTCACCCAGATGATCCAGCATTTGTGCAGCAGTCCAGAAAGTTGCGACCGGGTTGGCAATACCTTTACCGGTGATATCAAATGCAGAACCGTGAATTGGCTCGAACATTGACGGGAAGCGGCGTTCAGGATCGATATTGGCTGTAGGCGCAACACCCAGGCTGCCCGCTAACGCGCCGGCGAGATCGGACAAAATGTCAGCATGCAGATTTGTAGCAACAATGGTATCAAGGGTTTTTGGATGCAATGTCATGCGATGCGTCATGGCATCAACCAACATTTTGTCCCACACCACATCTGGGAACTCTTTCGCCACTTCAGCCGCGATTTCATCCCACATCACCATACCGTGACGCTGAGCATTGGATTTCGTCACAACGGTGAGTAGTTTACGCGGACGTGACTGCGCAAGTTTGAAGGCGTAGCGCATGATGCGGGTAACCCCAACGCGGGTGAAGATTGAGACTTCGGTGCCCACTTCTTCCGGTAATCCGCGATGTGCACGGCCACCAATACCAGAATACTCACCTTCTGAGTTTTCACGAACAATCACCCAGTCGAGATCACCCGGGCCAGCATTACGCAGAGGAGACTCAATACCCGGAAGAATTCTAGTCGGACGGACGTTTGCATACTGATCAAAGCCCTGGCAGATTGGAAGGCGCAAACCCCATAAAGTGATATGGTCCGGAACGTCCGGCGCACCTACGGCACCAAAATAAATCGCATCAAAATTTTTCAGTGTTTCCAGGCCGTTCTCCGGCATCATCACACCATTTTTTTTATAATAATCAGAACCCCAGTCAAAATGCTCAATCTGGAAAGTGACATCGCCCAATTTTTTTTGCAGGGTTTCTAAAACACTTACGCCTGCGGCAATCACTTCAGTACCAATACCATCAGCAGGAATAGCCGCAATTTTGTAGTTACGCATGGTAAGACTCCTAAGTCTGATTATTTTGTGTTTTTTAAAAAAAAAGTTATATTTTGACAAAAAACGTTGTGCCATCCGTCGGTGCTATTATTAAATCTCTGTCACAGTTTCGGTGGATGTCATTAATAACTCATAGAGGACAACTATCATTATCCATAAAAAGTAATTAGTATCAGCAGCATCGGTTTATACAAAAAAATGATATAATCCTTGGGGGAATTTATGGAACTTACACAGCTTCGATGCTTCATTACCGTCGCAGATGAACTGCATTTCGGGCATGCCTCGCAGAAGCTGGAGATGCATCCGTCTGCACTCGGGCGTTATATCAAATTGCTCGAAGCCAGCCTCGGCACAAGGTTGTTGTCTCGTTCCACCCGCAACGTGGCCCTGACCGCTCACGGAGCACTATTTCTTGAAGAAGCACGAGAAATTGTCTCGAGAGCCGATCAACTCCAGCTACGTTTTCAGAAACTTGCCCGGCAGAATTCCGGACGTTTGCGTATTGGTGCCATCGACAGTGCTGCAATCAGTTTAATCCCTCTGCTCCTGCATATATTCCGTGAAAAATGGCCAGACGTTGAAGTTCAAATCATGGAAGACAAAACATCAAAACTGTTGCCCAAGCTGAAATCAGGACGTCTGGATTTAATATTTATTCGTCCACCGGAAAAAATGGATAGCGAACTGGAAAATAAATTCCTGTTTTATGAAGATGTCGTTCTGGCAATATATGAACAACATCCTCTTGCGCAGAAGAATGAAATACATGCTGACGATCTTATTAACATTCCAATGATTGTTCCTGAAAGAAAAATCCGCCCCCACAGCTATGATTTAACTATGGATTTATTTAATGATGTTGATTTTAAGCCACAGTTAATAAAAATTTCTGATGAAAAGCAGACCATTATTAATATGGTTGCCGCCGAATTGGGTGCTGCTATTATGCCGCGCTGGGTCAGTCGTATGTCGGTCCCGAGTGTGAAGTTCATTCCACTGGCGAAAGAATACGTCAGCATAAGAAAAAAATTACCGATTTCTGCTGTCTGGGTTAAGGATTCCCGTGATGAAACTCGCGATAACATGATGGTCATCGTCATGCAGGAACTTGAACGTATCTCGCGGCAATATTAAAAAAGTGCCATCAGGATGGCGCTTTATCATCCTCCACGTGACCTGCCCTTTGACTAACACACCATGATTTTAGTCATCCCTTCATAAGCAACATGAGGACATCACCGTAACTCATGTGTCAATATTTGAAGTACTTCACAGATATAAACGATATCACTGAATTTTATTTGTTAGCTTTCAAGAAGATTTTGGTTAAAAACACGTTACCAATCTCATTTTAATATCCATATTTTTGATCCGTGTTGTATTTTTCAGGGGAAATGGCACTCTACGGGTCAGTATTGCATTTTTTTATATAATCACAGTGGGATGATCCCGTCATTGGCCCAGCGCATATTTGATGCCACACCCTGCAGCTAAATGTAAGTGTGACATGACGCAACTTATTATTAATTAATAATACTGGAAGGTATGCCATGACAAATTCATTAGAACTATCTGCCCTCAAAAAAATAACATGGCGAATAATGCCATATGTAATGCTGGTTTATTTCATTGGTTTTTTTGACAGGATTAATATTGGTTTTGCTGCGATGACGATGAACCAGGAACTTGGTTTTTCAGATGCCGTTTTTGGCCTTGGCGCAGGACTGTTTTTCCTTGGGTATTTCTTAACTGATGTCCCATCTAATATCATTCTGCAAAAAGTTGGACCACGCATCTGGTTAGCAAGAATCCTGTTGAGCTGGTCAGTCATTACGTATTTTATGATGAATGTCGAAACGGCTACGGAATTTTATGTCCTCCGGTTCTTGTTGGGGGTTGCTGAAGCGGGATCCTTCTCAGGGATTATCCTTTATCTCAGCACCTGGTTCCCTATTAAACGTCGCGCACAAATGATTGCCGTATTTATGGCCGCAGCGCCAATATCTGCAGTGTTGGGTTCACCTTTAGCGGGAACTATTTTAACTCTGGATGGCGCATTTGGTTATAAAGGCTGGCAGTTAATGTTCCTGTTCTGCACAGTAGCAGCCGGTGTAGTGGGCATATTCACATTGTTCTATGTGAATGACCGTCCAGAAAAAAATAAATGGCTGACAGAACCAGAAACGAAATGGCTGGTAGATACGCTGGCTGCAGAAAAACAAAACCAAAATACAACTATTAAAACGAGCATCTGGAAAGGGTTGACAGATATTCGTGTGCTGACGCTGGCCGTTGTTTATTTTGGAACATCCGCCGGGTTGTATTCTCTTAATATCTGGTCACCACAATTTATAAAAACCTTTGACCT
This sequence comes from Klebsiella sp. HC6, assembly GCF_022605325.1. Classification (NCBI taxonomy): domain Bacteria; kingdom Pseudomonadati; phylum Pseudomonadota; class Gammaproteobacteria; order Enterobacterales; family Enterobacteriaceae; genus Klebsiella; species Klebsiella sp. HC6. The sequence goes on along the minus strand of NZ_CP093277.1, from coordinate 98,546 downwards.
AAGCATGATGCAAGTTGGATTTGTTAACGCCATTCCACCTGCGTTTGCGGCCGTCGCTATGATTCTGTGGGCCAGACATTCTGATAAAACCAAAGAAAGAACCTGGCATGTTGTTGGCGCCTGTTCCCTGGCGTGTATTGGGTTTGTATTAGCTGGAGTTGCTCACTCATTCCCTCTCGCTATTTTAGCGTTGGTCATGGCAAATATGGGCATCTCTTCATGTAAACCGCCTCTGTGGAGTATTCCATCGCTGTTCCTCACTGGTCCAGCCGCAGCTGCAGGGCTTGGAGCAATAAATGCAATCGGTAATTTGGGTGGGTTTGTTGGCCCAGCCATGATCGGTTGGCTGAAAGAAACAACGGGCGACTTTAGTTACGCGCTGTATTTTATTGCTGGAATGCTGGTTATTTCCGCACTACTAACACTGTCCATTGAATTCAGGCGCCGTAAATTAGAAAAACAAATTGCCTGTTCATAACGTGGTTAATTGAATTTAATAAAGGAGTTTCATTGTGAGTAATCAGAAATCTATATCCCTGTTACAGGATGTTATGGCCCGGTTCACCGGTTATATCGGAAAACGCTTACCGGCTGATGTTATTAAAAAACTGGAAGAGCTGCGCGCTAATGAAGACGCGACACTGGCTAAAGTGGTGTATGACTCCATGGCCGAAAACCAGAAAAGAGCGGATGAGCTGGATCGTCCCTGCTGTCAGGATACGGGCGTCATTCAGTATTTCATTACCACGGGCGCGAATTTCCCTTATCTCGGGCAACTGGAAGAGGTGTTAAGAAACGCCACACTGGAAGCGACCAAAAAGTCACCATTGCGCCATAACGCGGTGGAAACCTTTATCGAAAAAAATACCGGCACCAACACTGGCTCGCGGATCCCGTGGCTCGACTGGGAAATTATTCCCGATGACGACCACTGCACCATCGAGGTGTATATGGCCGGTGGGGGTTGTTCACTACCCGGTGCAGCCAAGGTACTGATGCCAGGCCAGGGATACGAAGGCGTAAACCAGTTTGTGTTTGACGTGATCACCTCTTATGGGGTCAATGCGTGCCCGCCGCTGCTGGTTGGTGTGGGCGTGTCAACATCCGTGGAAACGGCTGCGCGTCTGTCCAAAAAAGCCATTTTACGCCCGGTGGATTCACAGCACCCGAATCCGGATGCGGCAAAAATGGAAAAGTTACTGGAAGATGGGTTGAACAGGGTTGGACTGGGTCCGCAGGGTCTGGGCGGGAATGCGTCAGTGATGGGGGTCAATATTGAGTCCTCGGCTCGCCATCCTTCCACCATCGGTGTCGCCGTGTCGACGGGCTGCTGGGCACACCGTCGTGGCGCAATCCGTTTTGCTGCTGATCTCTCCTATGAAATTCTGTCCCACGAGGGTGTTGTACTATGAAAAAAATCCTGACCACGCCAATCAAAGATGAAGATTTACTGTCACTCAGAACCGGTGATGTGGTGTACCTGACCGGGACATTAGTGACCTGTCGCGACGTTGCTCACCGTCGTCTGATTGAACTGGGACGTGAACTCCCTGTTGACCTGAAAGGGCTGGCGATTTTCCATGCCGGACCTATCGTGGTGGAAAAGGGTGAAAATGAATTTGAAATGATCTCGATTGGCCCGACCACCAGTATGCGCATGGAGAAGTTTGAAAAAGAGTTCATCGAGCAAACTGGCGTGAAACTGATTGTTGGAAAAGGCGGTATGGGACCGAATACCGAGGAAGGATGTCGCCGCTTTAAAGCCGTGCATGCCATCTTCCCTGGCGGCTGTGGGGTTCTGGCGGCAACCTGTGTCGAAAAAATAGAAGATGCCCAATGGCGTGATCTGGGGATGCCAGAAACCTTATGGGTCACCCGGGTAAAAGAGTTCGGGCCGCTGATTATTTCCATTGATACCGAGGGGAATAATTTGATTGAAGAGAATAAGAAAGTCTACAACGCCCGAAAAGTTTCTATTATCGAAGAAATAAATCAGCAGATTAAATTCATCAAATGATCATGGCAGCAAACGTGTTGTTACAGGAATAAATTATGAAGTTATTAAGTTTCATCAATCCGCGTTCCGGTAAAAAAACCTGGGGACATGTTGAAGGCGACCAGGTTTATGATTTTAGCAAACGCCTGTCTGCCTATTTCCCTGATTTGAAATCAGCAATTGCCGGTAATGCACTGAATGAACTGACACATATGAAAAAAGGGGAACCGGATTTCCATCTGAGTGAAATTCGTTTTCTTCCGGTGATTGAAAACCCGAGCAAGATATTCTGTGTCGGCATGAATTACATGGAAAAGCGCGTTGAGTTTGAGCAGACCATTGATGCACCAACGTTGTTTATTCGTTTCCCTGATTCACTCTGTGCCCATGGTGAAGCGCTCTATAAACCCGAAAGCAGTAATGAATTTGATTATGAAGGTGAGCTGGCCGTGGTGATTGGCAAGCGTACCGACAACGTCACACGGGAAGAGGCTTTGCAGCACGTTGCCGGTTACAGCTGTTTTATGGATGGCTCGGTTCGCGACATGCAATATTCCTGGTTCACGTCCGGTAAAAACTGGCGCAACACGGGTGCGTTTGGTCCGTGGATGGTGACGAGTGATGAAATTACCGATCCGCAGGATTTGGAAATTGGTACCTGGCTGAACGGAAATCGTGTGCAGAATGATTCTACTCACAGCATGGTAAATACTGTTGCTAAATTAATTGAATATATTTCCCGCTTTAGTCCGCTGGAAGCCGGTGATGTCATTATCACGGGTTCACCTGGTGGGGTTGGGAAAAAACGCACCCCGCCATTATTTATGAAAGAAGGCGATTTGATTGAAGTGGAAATTGGAAGAATAGGCCGTCTGGTAAACCGGGTTTCTGCTCACTCAGTGATCGGTCATTATTAAAATATAAAGCGCCGCTGCGGTGGCGCTTATTTTAATGCTGCTGAAAACAATCAAGGTACAATCCTATGCTAGAAGAAAACAATCAGCAACGTCCTCTCTATATTCCCCACGCCGGACCTGTTTTGCTGGAAATTCCGTTGCTCAACAAAGGCAGTGCCTTCACCAGTGAGGAGCGCAGCAGCTTCAACCTTAAAGGTCTTCTGCCCCAGAATATCGAATCCATTGAAGAGCAGGTCGAGCGCGCCTACCGTCAGTTCAGGGTCTTTGGTAACGACCTGAACAAACATATCTACCTGCGCAACATCCAGGATACTAACGAGACTCTGTTTTACCGATTAATAAACAGCCACCTGACTGAGATGATGCCGATTATTTATACTCCGACGGTGGGTAAGGCCTGTGATGAGTTCTCCAATATTTACCGCCGAGCCCGCGGTCTGTTTATCTCCTATCCGGACAAGGATCGGATTGATGACATGCTGCAAAATGCCACCAAGCAGAACGTCAAGGTTATCGTGCTCACCGATGGCGAGCGGATCTTGGGTCTGGGTGACCAGGGGATCGGTGGTATGGGTATTCCCATTGGCAAACTGTCACTCTACACCGCCTGTGGCGGTATCTCGCCAGCCTACTGTCTGCCGGTGGTGCTGGACGTGGGCACCAACAACCAGCAGTTGCTCGATGATCCCTTCTACATGGGGTGGCGCCATCCGCGCATCAGTGGCGAACAGTATGATGAGTTTGTCGATGCCTTCATCCAGGTCGCCAAACGCCGCTGGCCTAATATCCTGTTGCAGTTCGAAGACTTTGCCCAGGGTAATGCGATGCCGCTGCTCAATCGCTACAAAGACGAGCTGTGCTGTTTCAACGATGATATTCAGGGCACTGCCGCGGTAGCGTTAGGTAGCCTGCTTGCCGCCTGCAAAGCCTCCGGAACCCGGATTTCCGAAAAGCGCGTCGCCTTCCTTGGCGCGGGCAGTGCGGGTTGTGGCATCGCCGAACAGATAGTGGCACAGATGAAAGCGGAAGGGTTGACGGATGCACAGGCGCGTAGCCGGGTCTTCATGGTCGACAGATGCGGCCTCATCACCGACAAGCACCCGAACCAGCTCGACTTCCAGCGCAAACTCTCTCAGCCGCTGGAGCGGATCAGAGAATGGCCGGTGGAGGGCAACATCTCTCTGCTGGAGGTGATGGAGCATGGTCGCCCGGATATCCTGATCGGCGTCTCTGGCCAGCCGGGATTATTTAGCGAAGAGGTGGTGAAGACTATGCACAAGCACTGTGCCCGGCCTATCATCTTCCCGCTCTCTAACCCCACCTCGCGGGTGGAAGCGACTCCTGCGGATCTCATTCGCTGGACTGATGGCCAGGTGTTGGTGGCGACCGGCAGCCCGTTTGCACCGGTGGAATACAAGGGCAAGCGCTATGTCATCGCCCAGTGCAACAACTCTTACATTTTCCCGGGGATAGGGCTGGGCGTCATCGCCTCTGGTGCCAGACGGGTAACCGATGCCATGCTGATGTCAGCCAGTCGAGCCCTGGCGGAGTGCTCACCGCTGGTTAACGGGGAAGACGGCGCGCTGTTGCCGGATCTGGCAGGGATCCATCAGGTTTCTCGCCATATCGCCAGAATGGTGGCCAAGTGCGCCATGTCGCAGGGTCTGGCAGCAAAGCTCTCAGATGAAGTGCTCAACAAATCCATTGAGGCGAACTTCTGGCAACCGGAATACCGACACTATCGTCGCACTTCGTTCTAAGGTGTAGCACTGCGACATAACGTAAAAAGTGGAGTGGCCTAAAGATGCCTAACACCTCATCAGAAATATGATGTCTGCAACTGATGAGGTGGATGTGCACAGAATGGGGAACCTTTTCCCGGGTATCAGGTTGTTCCAGAAGTTAGTTGAGCACCGTCGCCATTTTCTGAATGCCAAAGAAGGCCCCGCTGTTGCATACACAGTGGAGCTGATCTGCTCCCCATTTAACGTACCGTGTTGTTAGCCATGTCCGCTTTTGGCACACAGCTGCCGGTCACGCAATGCCATGACTCCCCCTCAGCATCAGTGGCGATTTTTTGTTGGCGATGGACAAATAAAATGCAAACGGGTGGTCAAGTGAATGCAAATACCCACCCGTTTTCGCAACGGGCGTCCGGGCGGGCTGTCATGCTTCGCACAGAGCCAGCTGCGCTGTCTCTGCCCGGCCCCTCCGGGGCAGCGGGTTTCCATCCCATGACGCAACATCAACGGCGGCTTACAGCCTCCGTGCCGGAGGCGTCGCCCTGTCGCGCCGTAGCCTGCGCTCCCTGCACCCCGGCGAAAACCAACGGCCGCCGGGCTGTAAGGGGCACCGCCGTTTCGCGTGCCGCGCTCCGACGTTGCGGCGGGTCCCTGCTCTGTTCCGCTCCTGGTGCATCACCCCTTTAAGCACCTTTCGCCTGGGCTGATACAACCACAACCCGCTTGGCTGTCCAGGGACGGCGTGGCCTTTCGCAATAAATTTTTCCCGGCCATTTCGCTTCGCGCCATTAGACCGAAAAAAATTTCCCGCTCCCCCCCGGACATCTGCACCGGGCCGTGCTCGTTGACGCCCTTGCGGCGAAGGTTCTCAAACGGGTGAAGTTTATACCATCGGGAATATCGCAGCCGGTTCCCGCAAACGTCAAAACCGCGGCTCCCGAAACTCAACGGGTGATGTTCTTTAAAAATCAGGAAAAAAACGAGGCTGGTTAAAGGAGGCAGGAGAAGCAGACAACGAACCGCAGAAATGAAAAAAGCAGGGGAGCCCCTGCTTGATCCACGCCGTACAAATCGCGCTAACGGTTTTTACGGCTTCATTAACTACCAGAAGGAGTTAACGTAATGAACATGACCATTCTTTCATCTTCCGCAGAGGCTGTAAAGCCCCGTAGGCATCCGCGCATTTCCCGTGCCGAAATCCCCGCGCCGGAGATTGACCCCGCGTTAAAAGCTTTTGGCCGCCATATTGCCAGAAGTCACCGCAAGGGGCGCGGCGTTCATATCCCCGCGATGAAAAACGCCGCTTTCGGACAGCTGCTCCGCACCCTTGAACTGAAACGCGCATTTAACTGATGAGGTGAGCCGCCCCGCGAGGGGCGGCAACTGCAGGAAGGAGAAAAATCATGACTCAGGCTTTAGCACAGGCACTTAGTGCCGAAACCATCCCGCAAACCGATGCTGAAGAAGGTATCGGCCAGGCGTACCGGGGGACCTATTCCCCGGATGATAACAAGCTACGGCTTTATGCCTCGCTGCGCCTCGATGAAGAAACCTATAAGAAAGTGCACGATGCGGGGTTCCGGTGGGCGCCGAAACAGGGGCTGTTTGTTGCGCCAGCCTGGACGCCGGGTCGCGAGGATGTATTACTGTCCCTCGCCGGCGATATCGAGGACGAAGACAGCACGCTTTTTGACCGTCAGGAGCAACGCGCGGAACGCTTTAACGACTACAGCGATAAACGCGCCGGTGAATCTGAGCAGGTGCTTTCACATGTCGATGCGCTGGCATCCTCGATCCCCTTCGGCCAGCCGATTCTGGTTGGCCATCACAGCGAACGTCGGGCGCGTCGTGATGCGCAACGCATCGAAAACGGCATGAAGCGCGCGGTGATGCTGTTTGAACGCGCGGAATACTGGGAGGAACGCGCAGAGGCCTCACTACGTCACGCGAAATACAAAGAGCGTCCGGATGTACGTTACCGGCGTATCAAAAAGCTCGAGGCGGAATTACGCAAGGCAGAAAAGAACATCGCCGGGGAGCAGAAATTTATGACGATGTGGCGTGGCGAAACGCTCGATCTGAACAAGGCGCGGCTTATCAGTAACTATGACCACATTTCGGCCTGTTTCTCGCTCGATAAATACCCCCGCCCGGCACAGAGAAGCCAGTATGAAGGCCGGATGTCCCTGCATTCCGCGCTGGCAGAGGAAATCATTTCCTTTGAACAGGCCCGCGATATAGCGGTTCGTTGTCACGAACGCTCGATCCGCCATCAGCAACGCTGGGTTAATCATTACCAGAACCGCCTGGCCTACGAACGCGCGATGCTCAATGAAAGCGGCGGCGTCGTCACACGGACACAGGAATTTGCGCCTGGCGGTCAGGTGAAAAGCCGGGGCGAGTGGTTAACCATCATCCGCATCAACACGAGTCATGGTCAGGTGAGCTCGGTGGAAACGCCGTGTTACCGCTTTCTCGGGTATGGGGGAACCATGAAACTGACCCCGGATCGCATCACCGACTATAAAGCGCCGTCAGCCGAAGAGGTCAGCACCGCGAAACAGGCCGCAAAACGTCCACCGATCGTCAACTATCCGGGGGAGGGTTTCCGGGAGATGACAAAAGCCGAATGGGCCAAAATGCCGGGGGATTATAAGGCTGTCCGGGGCATGGCCGAAAATGAGACACACGGGGCGTACCGCTTCCGCCGCTGTATGACTCACGGTTGTACGTTGGTGAATGTCTATATCACCGACATGAAAACGGTACAAATTCCGCAAAAATAGCAAACAGACTCCCCGGCAGAGTGCCGGGGAGCTCAGGGAGGTTGACTTATGCGCAGCGAACTCAGGGTTCGCATCATGACGATGCGGGCCAGGCTGGATGGCCGAACACCGGTGACAGAAATCCGGGCAGGCTCTCAGCTGTTTGTCTCGCCCGATCCGGTTTGCCGTCGTCTGGTCAGTCTGGCGGAGGTTGTGGATTCTGATCACATTCTCGAGCCGGAAGCGGGAACCGGCGCCATTCTGCGGGCGGTCAGGGAAGCCGCGCCACGGGCACAGTGTGACGCCGTGGAGCTGAACGCGGATTTGGTCCGCCATCTGCGGGAAAATTTCCCGGGCGTCAGCGTCTGGCAGGGGGATTTTCTGGCGTACCGGCCGGAAAACCGCTACAGCAAAATTATCATGAATCCGCCGTTTAACCATGCGCAGGATATCCGGCATATACAGCGAGCAGTGACGCTGCTGGCGCCCGGCGGCGTTGTGACGGCGGTCTGTCTGAACGGGCCGCGGCAACAATCCATATTGAAGCCGCTTTCTGATGTCTGGGAGCCATTGCCGCGAGGCACCTTCACGTATACCGACGTTTCAACTGTGCTGCTCAGGATCGCCGTCTGAAAGCCCGGTTAGCCCGGCGGGGGAGTGAGCCCCCGTCTGGCCGCGCCGGAAAGGCCGCGCGCCTGCGGCGCAGGAAGAACGGGCCGCGCTGACGCGCCGCAGGCGCTTCCTCTTCGCGTTCATCCTGTCCCTCTCTTCCTTACAGTATGACGGTTAACGGTGACTCCTTTTCTCCTGTTCCGGCTGAGCAGCTGATGGCGAGTGGTAATACACCTGTTTCCGCCGGCTTTCCTTCTTCGTTTCCCGCGTATTTCTGGTCCTGATTGCTGGCCGCCATTCTGTTGTGTGAGCCGACTCCGGGCGTCCGGGCGGGCTGTCATGCTTCGCACAGAGCCAGCTGCGCTGTCTCTGCCCGGCCCCTTCGGGGCAGCGGGTTTCCATCCCATGACGCAACGTCAACGGCAGGCTTGCAGCCTCCGTTCCGGATGCGCCGCCCTGTCGCGCCGTGGCCTGCGCTCCCTGCACCCCGGTGAAAACCAACGGCCGCCGGGCTGTAAGGGGCAACGCCGTTTCGCGTGCCGCGCTCCGACGTTGCGGCGGGTCCCTGCTCATTTCATCTCCTGGTGTCGTTCACCCGTTTAAGCCCCTTTCGCCTGGGCTGATACAAGCACAACCCGCCTGGCTGTCCAGGGACGGCGTGGCCTTTCGCAATAAATTTTTTCCGGCCATTCCGCTTCGCGCCATTAGACCGAAAAAAATTTCCCGCTCACCCCGGACATCTGCACCGGGCCGTGCTCGTTTACGCCCTTGCGGCGAAGGTTCTCAAACGGGTGAAGGTCATACCATCGGGAACAAAACAGCAGGTTCCCGCAAACGTCAAAACCGCGGCTCCCGAAACTCAACGGGTGATGGTTTTTAAAAGCAAACAACGGATTAAGGAGATTCATCATGGCAGCTCGAGGCGTGAATAAAGTCATTCTGGTTGGGCATCTGGGGCAGGACCCGGACGTGCGTTATATGCCCAACGGCGGCGCGGTGGCCAACCTGACGCTGGCCACCTCTGAAACATGGCGTGACAAACAGAGCGGGGAACTGCGCGAAAACACCGAATGGCATCGTGTTGTCATATTCGGCAAGCTCGCGGAAGTGGCGGGCGAATACCTGCGTAAAGGCGCGCAGGTCTACATCGAGGGCCAGCTGCGTACCCGCCACTGGCAGGACGATGCCGGGATCACCCGCTATGTCACCGAGGTGCTGGTCGGGCAGAACGGCACCCTGCAGGTGCTGGGTGGCCGTCGTGAGGGTAATCCGTCTGAGAGCACCGCCCCTCAGCAACCCGCGCAGCCGCAGAGTCCTGCCGCCCCGGCACAACCTGCTGAAGCTCCTGTTAAATCCCCGAAAACGAAGGGCGGTAAAAAAGCCCCACAGAGTGCCGCACCGTCTCAGCAACCCCCGCAGCCGTCCCCGGATGATTACCCGCCGATGGATGACAATGCCCCCTTCTGAATCATGATGAATACGCCCCGTTAACGGCGGGGCAGAAAAAGGAGATGCACATGAACCACAACGTTATGCCCCCTCTGAAATCCCTGCCAGACGGCACGTTCACCCGTGAACAGGCGTCAGAGGTGGCATCGCAGTATCAGAATGTGGCGATTGAAGACGATGAGGGTACCCACTTTCGTCTGGTTGTTCGTCGGGACGGCGAGATGATCTGGCGCGTCTGGAATTTTGAACCCGGCGGTGAGTACTGGATGAATCGTTATATCCAGAACTACGGGAAACGTAAAACGCAATAAGCAGTAAGAGGTGCCGGACAGGTGGGCTGTCCGGCAGACAATCATCAATATCAGAGAGGTATCAATTATGTCAGTCACCGAGTCTAAAGCAAAAACACCGGCAAAAACCAGCAAAAAAGCGGCTCAGGCTGCAGCCGCTGAAACCCTTAAAGCCGCACTGGAAGCCGCTACGCTTGAATATGTGCCCCTGTCCGGCCTGGTCAAATCGCCGCTGAATGTCCGTGTGATCCCTTACCCGGAGGCCAGCGTACGCAGCATGGCCACCTCCATCAAAGCTGTGGGGCTGTTGCAAAATCTGGTTGTCCACACGTTGCCGGACGGAAAATCTGGCGTAGCGGCAGGAGGTCGTCGGCGCGAAGGGCTCAACCTGCTCGCCAGCGAAAAGGAAATTGACAGCGAGTATCTGGTGCCGGTTAAGCGTGTCAGCGACGAGGTGGCGCGGCTTGTTTCTTTTATCGAGAACGATGAACACCTCGCGATGCATCCGGCTGAGCAAATCTACGCCTTTCGCGACCTTTCAGCTCAGGGGATGACACCTGAGCAGATCGGTGCCCAGCTGGGTTACGGTGGCCGCCACGTTAAGCGCATGCTCAAACTCGCCGGGCTGGCACCGGAGCTTTTGGCTCAACTGGCAAAGGATGAAGTCACGATTGAGCAGTGTCAGGCGCTGGCTCTGGAAAATGATCCGACCCGTCAGCTGCAGGTCTATGAAAACGTCAAATCCGCCTATGGCCATACCGCGCCATATCTGCTGAAAAGTGCGGTGACAGATCGGGAAATTTCATTAACCAGTCCTGATTTTGAGTATGTCGGGCGTGAAACCTACGAAGCTGCGGGCGGTATCGTACGTGAGGATCTGTTCAGTGCGGAAGAGGGGGAGGGTACAGCGGACAAGGTGCTGATTGAGCGCCTGATCCAGACAAAATTGACCTCGCTGGCCGTCGAAATACAGCAAAGCGAAGGCTGGGCGTGGTCACAGGCCCGTAGCGCTCCCCTGCGGGCATGGGGAGATGACACGAAGCATTTCCAGCTGAGCTCCGTCCCCGAAGCAAATTTCACCACTGATGAGCAGCAGCGTCTCGATGAGCTTTATGCCACACAGGCGGCGACCGAAACACACGATGATGAATACGCTATTCAGGCACTGATTGACGAAATGGAGAGCGCGGCCATCAACCGTGAATGGACGCCGGACCAGAAAGCAGAATGTGGCGTGGTGGTCAGCTTCTGGGGCGCGGAAGTGAACATTCAGCGCGGTGTCCGCCAGATTGCCCCGGAGCGGGAGGAGGATGAACAGGCTGACCGGAAAAAAAACACCGTCATCACTAAAAAAATTGAGGAACCCGTGGACAGCATCAGCGAACCACTGCTGAAAAAAATGTCTTCCGAGCGCACCCTTGCCGTTCAGGCTGCGCTGATGCTGCAACCACAAAAAGCCGTGGCGATGATGGTCTGGCGACTGTGTTCCTGCGTGTTTGACTACGGTGGCATGTCAGCCAGTCATCCCTTCGACATGAAAGTCACTGAGCATCATACATCCCTTGTCAGCGAATCTCCTGCCGGAAAAACCGGAAAAGCCTGGCAGACGCTGATGCAGGAAAAAGCACGCCTGCAGGCACTGTTACCGGAGGGCTGGTCGAAGGATTTCACCACGTTTTTCACCCTCGACGGGGAAACCCTGATGTCCCTGATGGCGTTCTGTACCGCCAGTTCAGTGTATGGCGTGCAGACCCGAACAATGGGGCATACCACCCGTAGTTACCTTGATGGTGTGGAAACAGCGATCGGCTTCGATATGAGGGACTGGTGGACACCGACCGCAGACAATTTCCTCAGTATGCTCAGCAAACAGCAGATTGTTAATGCGCTTAACGAGGCAGGAAGAACAGGTGCAGCAGCTGATGCCGGGAAAATGAAGAAAAAAGATGCTGCTGAGCATGCAGAGCATGCCCTCGCGGAGACCCGATGGGTTCCTGAATGGATGCTGCCACCGGCCACAGTGAAACCCGTCATCACTGATGATGCAGCAGACGCTGATGATCATACGGCTCACGCAGCCTGATAACGGAGACGCCGCCCTGCGGGGCGGCCATAAGGAGAAGAATATGAACACGATCATTACTACCGATGTCCTGAAAACCATGTTCGCCGGAGAGCTTGAAGACTACCGCGCCGCCGGTGAAGATTTTCGCCGTGAACTCACCCATGCCGTGATGCGGGACCTGTCCTGTCCGGCGAGCTGGGACGTCAACGGAGAATATAAAAGCGAGTTCGGCGGATTCTTTCCGGTACAGATCCGTTTTTCCCCCTCCCACGGTCATTTTGATGTGGCGGTCTGCAGTCCGGGAGAGCTGAGTGCGCGCTGGATTGTCGTCTTTGTGACCCGTGGCGGCCAGCCGTTCTCCGTTGTTCGTAGCATGGAAGTATTTAACCCGGAGTTGATCTCCCACACGCTGGCATTGATAGCGTGTCTCGATACTGACGGTTATTCGTTTGCCAGCATCATCAGTACCCTGGCACAGGAGGGCGCACAATGATCCCCTCATCCCATGCCATTGTGACCCTAAAACCGGTACGACAGGCTGCTTTGCAGGCCATCATGTTCGTGGAAGACGCTCAGTTACGGGGGGCGCGTTTGCCCTCAATGCCCCATGTCCGGACATTTTTGCGAATTTTGACCAGGAACAGCCGCATGAACACGGCAGTGGCGCTGCGCATTCCCGGCCTGAACTGGGACCCGAAGCATCGCCTGAGCAGCCTCAAACAGGTGGAGGAGGCGCTCGATGAACTGATTGCCAGCCACGGGGAATGCTGCCCGCTGCCGCTGCCGGTGGATGTTCAGGCCGAATTGTTTCCGGAGGTGCAGCACACACGGACAGAACGCCGGTTGCAACGCAGAAACATCGCGTTTACCCGTAAGATGCGCCGGGAAGAACGGGCGCTGGCGCATCACTGGCGGTTACGGCAGAACCTGTTGGGACAGGCAGTCGCGGAGCTGAATTTTCAGTCGCCGGAGACGGTCAGCAACTGGTATCGCCGGTGGACCGACGAGTTTGACGCGCGGGAGCTGGAGCCTGCTTTCTGGCACTGGCGGTCGCGGTTTGCCTCGCTGGACTCCCTGGACTGGCTGCGTGACGCGAAGGAGCCACTGTACGGGGTCATTCATGAAATCGGCTTCATCGTGAGTGACTCCCCGGAGGCTGTCCGTCAGGCGGAACGCTGGCAGGTACCCAACAAACTGGCGCTGCAGAGGCGAGCGGTATGAGAAACAATCCCTGGAAAACAGAGTTGAAAGTGGCCCGCAGTCAACGCAACAAGCTGCAAACCATGTCTGCCCGCCTGACAGAGATGACCTGCGAATGGGACGGACTCAGTGGCTGGCTGGAGACCGAAAGCGAGCGACTGGTTGAGAGTATCGATCAACATATTCAGGCGCTGGATGAGCAAATCCGGGACTGGGGCAACGGGCGCAGTGACAGGGAGGTTGAATAAGTATTGTCAGCAGGCAATTCGATAAAAAGGAAGCAGGTACCGTGTTTCGCCATGCGGTATCAGGAAAACTGTTATGCCGGCTTGATGCAAAGCTGATGCGGGATGACTGGATGCTGTTACACGGTTTGCTCAGTCTGGTGTACCGGGCAGGCATGAGTACCGGCAGTGAACAGCGGGCTGCAGAGATAAGGGACGCTCTGGGGTATACGGCGGAGAACGAACAGAAAAAAGTATGAGGATATAGCCTTTTTTCAGATGGTTAGTCCTGGGTACATAATGGACTACACGGTATAATGGCGACGGCGCTTGAGGCTTTTTGCCTCATGACGTGCAGGTGGTTTGTTACCGTGTTGTGCGGCAGAAAGAAGAAAGCCCCGTAGGAAGTTAATTTTCATTAACCAACCACACGAGGCCATCTGCTTGACTAGACACCAACAGAATAGCCTCTTAGCAGCCGCAAGGCAAGGAGATGAAGGCTATGAAACTGCCACGAAGTACCCTGATCTGGTGTGTATTAATAGTGTGCCTCACACTGCTGATATTCACTTACCTGACCCGTAAATCGCTCTGCGAAATCCGGTACAGGGACACGAGCAGGGAGGTGGCAGCTTTTATGGCTTACGAATCCGCTAAGTAGCTAACCCCGGCGGGGGGAAACTCCCGCCATTCAGGGGCTGAGACTGTCTGGACAGGCCTGAAGCGCCTTTATGAAGGGGTTGCCGGTTCGCCGGTAGCCCCTTTTTCCCCTTCTGAGCGACCGCATGCATGAACAGCAGAAGGGCAGTTCCCCTCCGGGGAACGGGGCAGAGCGGCAGTGCCTCCGGCGCGGCCGCTCTCTTCCCTGTCCGTGCGACAAATGTGATATATGATAATGCTAATGTACGCGTCCGTTAGCATTAATCTCGAGGACTTAGTCCTCCTGCTTTCTGGCCGTGCGAATACCGGCCTGATAGTGCTTCCTGACGCTTTCAATATCGCTGAGGGTAGAGGCCCAGCAGGAGTGTGCTGCCAGTCGGTAGCGCTCTGCCACTTCACTTATGACAGAGGGCGAACTGTCACGGCTGCGGTGAATGCGACCTTTCTGGCCAAAGGTCGCCACAATAATATTCTGACTTCCTGAACGACCAAAAAGGGCGGTACACAGGCGTTTCACCACAAGGGGCGTGAAGTCCAGATCGACACTCTCCGCAATCTCAAAAATGAAGGACAGCATCCGGTAAGTTTTGTATCGCTTCACTGCTGCACTCAGGCGGGCTGCACGCTGCGGGTAGTCCCAGGTATCGTCACGATAGCGGAGCAACTCGGTGTCATAATCTCCGGCTAGGTCGTTACGTGTGTAAGAAAAATGACTGAAAAAATGGGCGCGTGCCAGCTCTGTTGATGAGTCATTTGCCACAGGACACTCCGTTAATTAACGCTAATGTATGCGTACGTTAGCATTAATTATTGTGCTTTGCGACAGATAACGGGCTCGTTTCTCATCTCCGTTTTGCTTCTCAAGGGCTTAGCAAAGAGGGGCTGAACCATAACCAAAGGCAGGGCAATGGACCCCTTCGGCTCCTGACCAGCTGCGCTGTCCAGTCGTCGAGCCACACTCCGCCAGGGCAGCTGCTGCGCACCTGCCGGGCTCCGCCGAACCCGCGGGGCGGTTTCGGGCCTGACGGCTAGTGTCTGATGTCTGACGTCAAGGTCAACGGCAGCGCTTGCTGCGTCCGTTCCGGTCGCGCCGCTTTCACCGTGCCGGCGATAAAGCTGCCGGCACTCTGATGGCGCCACGCCGTTCCGCCGTGTCGGGTGTGTGCATCCTGTTCCCCCGGTGAGGCCATCTCCCTGTCCGTTCTCACGCGGAGGGCTGGTCGTAGCACCGTCGTGTTGTCATCCGAAGGGTAAAGTGAACGCCGCCAAAACTTTTTGCCTGGGACCGCAAAAACTTTTGTCTGCGCCCTTCTCCTGCCACCCCGCCGTTGCTCCTTTGCCCTTTGCCGCGAGAGAACTCACCAGGGAGATGGACAACCATCACCACTTAGGAGAAAACCAGAATGCACACACGAAACGTCAACGTCAAAACCGCCGCTCAAGAATCTTCCAGGAAGATGGGGGGAAAACCCGTGTCATACACGATCCTCATTGCTGAGACGAAAAAAAACGTAGAGGAAGAACATGATGTCATGGAATTCAGCAGCCTGATGGCGCTGAAAAAATATCGGAGAAGCTATCCAGAAAAAATGGGCTTCAGCTATTTCTACGCGCTCAGCAGCGGCATTGATAAGCAGTTCCGTCATATCAACGTGGCAGAAGCTGATCACTTCAAACAGTTTGTGCGCCTGATTGAGCGAACAGGCTTCGATATCTAGGACATCAGTTCATTTGTATCGGTGCGGGAGAGTGATCGTGTCAATGACACTCGGTGAACCGCACCCCTGGCAGCTCAACGGGGGAGGGTTGTAAAAGACTGAAAACCAGACAAGAGGAAAAACAGGATGAGTACACGAAACACCAACATCAAACCCGCCGCACCAGAATCTTCCCGGAAGTTGGGGAAAAAAATTGCACGGATTATCGATCGTGGACACTACAACATGGCCTGTTCGCAGGAAGCTCATGCACACTACGGCGAGAAGTTCACACGTACCGATGCCTTTCTGTGCTTCATTCGTAGCGTACTGTCTGAATTTTTTAAAAAATTCTGAATCATAAACATCGACGCACTGAACACTGTATTACCTGAAGTTGCGTTTTTGGCGTTGATTTTCAGCCTTTAATCTGAAGAGCAAATCCGGTGCTTACGCCTGATAAGAGCTAACTTAGCTCTTGAGCTAACTTAGCTTTTAAGCTAATATATTGAGAGTTAATCAGGGAACGAATTAAATGTTTACTATCATTTTTCATGATGAAGCTGAAAAAGAGTTTGTTGCCCTGCCTGCTGCGATCCGTGCAAAAATGTCGCGCATACTCATGAAGCTGGAAGCAAACCCTCGCCAGCTTCGTGAGCCAGACACAAAGCCGCTTGGGAACGGTCTTTTCGAAATACGGACAATGGGTACTGATATCGCGCGTGGACTTTGGGTGTATCAGAGCGGAGAACGCATTTTTCTGCTCCGGATTTTCATCAAAAAATCGCCCAAAACTCCTCCGGGAGAGATAGAGCAGGCACTTCGCAGATTAGAGGAGATGCAGAATGAAATATAAAACCCTTAGCCAGATACATGCCGAATCGATGAGCGATCCTGAATACAGTGCGGCATATGAGGCCGAAGAATCCTCAGAGCAGCTTCAGGAAACATTAGCAACATGGCGAAAAGAGGCCGGGCTGACGTCGGCACAGGTTGCAGAGCGTATGGGTATCAAAGCACCCACTATCTCGCGTATAGAGAAGAACGCTTCACGGATGAGCATCCAGACGCTGATTCGTTATGCCAGAGCCTGCGGCGTTAACTTCAAAATTCAGCAGGTTTAACGATAAAGGGCGGGAATTCCAGGTGCCCTATGATGGCAATCTGACTCGCCCTGGTGGGTTCCTGTTTCTGCACCAGACACTCTGCCCGGTGCAATACTCTTATTCCGTTGACCTGCCCGACCGCTGAAAAAGGCCGCGCGCCTGCGGCGCAAAATAATACCGGCTGCGCTGACGCGCCGCCGGTATTAATATCGCGCGTTTTTATCTCCTCTCTTTTATTTTCTTACCGCCGCTTTCTGGCCATCTTCTTCCTGCTGTTTTTCTTTCTCGGTATTTATTTCGCTTTGCTGAAAATAATGCTTATTTCCCTGGGCGTACTGAATATGGCCACCTTCGGCTCCCGATCAGCTACGCTGCTCAGTCGTCAGCCCCACTCCGCCAGACAGCTGCTGCGCACCTGTCAGTCTCCGCCGAACCCGCGGGGCGGTTTCGGGCTAACGCTAGGGTCTGATGGCTAACGTCAATGGCACGCTTGCTGTATCCGTAAACGGATACGCCGCTTTCACCGTAGCGAAAATATTCGCTACTCTGAAGACCGTAACGATAATTCGTCTGGCGACCAATTTCCGTTACGGGTTGTGTGCATTCTCATCAGCTGTATCTCGTCCGTTTTCATCATTTCGCGGAGGGCTGCTTCTAGCATCAACCGCTAAATAAATACAGGGGTAAATGAACGCAAAGCGCCCCTGTATTTATTCATCGCCCGCTGCTCATTGCCCTTTGCCGCTCAGTGATGAAGTCGAACGAAACAATAAACCGCTAAGGAGTAAACCAGAATGCACACACAAAACGTCAACACCGCCACTCGAGAATCAGCCGAACAATTTAAAACAGATAAATATCATCGCTACTGTGTGACTGACAGTGAAGAGCGAGAGGATTTTATCCAGGCACTTTTTTTTACCCCGTCTGCAATAAATATGGCAGCCAGCTGGTTACGCCAGTATTCGGATTACAGTAACGGCGCATGGGATTACTGGATTATTCCGCAGGGTGTCGGTGGGAATGTGGCACCGAACCGGATTCAGTTCATTACAACACAGACGGGATATATTGCGCCGGCAGGTGAACAGTATTACAGAATGGTGATACCCGAAAATAATTTTGATAGCGACGTGAGTGCAGATGCTGCCGGGATCATCTCCACGCTGATGATAATGAACTGGTTGTCCTGGCAGGTTGCGGATATGGGGGCGGGATATACCCATGTATGTAAACATCTCATTGCCCGACAGGATGCGCTGAAAAGTTATCTCAGCATTATTCATCATCCGGAGAGTCATTTAATCTTGCGAGCAATTGATTGATTTCAATCTTAACATAAAGACCTCTTGATTGAGGTCTTTATCGTTGTGTCGGCTGAACCTGGCCCGCTTTGTTATTCGCCTTAATAGCCCGGTAAATGGCCTCGATCTTCCTGGCATACTGCAGACGTCTCATGGCCTGCTTGTCCGTTCTGCTAAACCCCGCATTGTAAGCTCCGACAGCCTCCCAGCTCACTCCCCATTTTTTAAACGCCAGTGCCAGGTAATAGGCGCCGGTGTAAATGTTCAGGCAGGCGTCCGTCAACAGGTGATCCGGTTTTATTCCAAAGCTCGACAGTTTTTCAAAATGCTGTGAGTCAATTTGCATCAGTCCTGAACCGTAGCCGGAGACAGGATTCTTTCCGATAGCGTCAATTTTGAATTTTGATTCCTGCCAGGATATAGCCCTGAGCAGATCCGGGTCGATTTTGTAATCGCGTCCGGCAAGGGTAAAACAATCAGCAGCGTGGGCGGTAAACGAGAATACAAAAAAAACGGCAATGATGATGTTCCGCATCCTTTTCCCCTCTAGGGTCGATTCCTGGAAATACGTTAACCCATCCCAGACACGGACTCAACAAATATGCACTCCTCACCACAAAATCACCACACCCCACGCAAAATTAAAATTTTGCAGATTTATCTTTTAAACCATGTGGTTAGTTCTTATTAAATTTCACTATGTTTCATTATGTAATATTAAAGCGATTCAGAGACGATTCATAATCGATTCACTAGTGACTTATGCGTGAGTCAGTAATGAATCAAGCTAGTTGAAACCTGACTTTAATGGCGGATTGACTCTAGATTCAATTCGTGATGTGATTCGCTACATGAATTGCAATTTTATTAGATGAATCTAGGGTTGGCTCACGAATTGAATCGTCAGTGAATCGTCATGTCTTCAGTTATAAAATTAAAGCTAGACATCCATTCTAGAATAAGGATTTATCATGGCAAAGATACAGGCATATGTTAGCGATGAGGTCGCTGAGAAGATTAATGCCATCGTGGAGAAACGGAAAACGGAGGGAGCTAAGGAGAAGGATGTTAGTTTCTCCAGTGTTTCTACTATGCTTCTGGAATTAGGTTTGAGAGTCTATGAGGTTCAGATGGAGAGAAAAGAGAGTGCCTTTAATCAGATGGCTTTTAATAAAGCACTTTTAGAGTCCGTGATGAAGACTCAATTTGCCACAAACAAAATATTAGGTATCTCTTCACAAAGCCCGCACATCATAGGAAATCAAAAATTCGAATGGCGGTATATGATTGAGAACATACGTGAAGATACTCAGCAGGCAGTACAGGCGTTCTTTCCTGACTTAGATGAATCGAATGAAGATAATGATAGTTAATTATCGATAATGAAGTTGATTAATCTAAAATATAATAAATAAGAGCGGAATGATCTGCGTTTTTTTAGTGACAGGGAAGTGGGCTGCATTTATCATTGTTTGAGAGACCAGTGGTCTCACAAAATTTGAGAAGCGCTGATGTGAAGGGTTGGCCCCCTTCACATCAGCTGTCCATAGAATCCTGTTAAGGAGGCTCCTATGTGTTCGATGGATCGTATTGAAAACACCCCTCGTAGTCAATTGGATTTCTTTCGAGAATTGCAGTCGACTGTCGATCTTTCCAGTCATCCTGCCTGTATCAGGCTGCGTGATGGTTCTTTCTCTCATTGCAATCATTCCTTTTCTACAACTTTTCTTCCAAATATTGAAGTTAACACTTGGTTTAAAAATATTGAAATTGCTTCTTCTTTACGTCTTTCAGCGCTTGATGCTGAAATCTACTCGGTAGGGCAACAAGTATTCATTGAGGAGAATTTATCAATCAATGGAGAAAGCTGGGATTTTATTATTGAAAGAATGACATTTGGAAATATTGAGTTTTCTTTATGGAAATTTTGCCATTTTCAAAGGGGAGGGTTCTTACTTTCTCCTGTTCGTTCTAATTTTGTGAAAAAAATAAATGCATTCAAAAATGCAATTGGTTTATTGAGTGAGGTTCAACTTGAAACACTTGCCTTATATTCTTTTGGTGCGTCTCATCATCACATATCAGAAATATTGAATATTGCTGAGGGAACTTCAAAAAACAGAATAAACAGAATATACGCCAGGTTACCTATCCAATCTAAAGAAGATGTATTCTATTTGATTTATGCAAGCGGCATGGCCTATTCATTTTTCAAAGTTACAAATGAAATAATTTCAAAGCGTGTTAATAAGCTGTTAAATAAACGGTGACTTTTAGGATATTGTAATATCACGAATATTTTGTGAGACTATTACTATTGAAATTTCGAATGGAGGTGTATGTGAGGAGAATGAATACTCGTCCAGCATTAGGGCCGTGTGTAAGTCTAAAAGTCGATGAGGATACTCACCAAAAGCTGCTAAATGCAAAAGAACGAAGTGGACGAAGTAAAGCTGGGGAGGTTGTATTAAGAATCAGGGATCATCTTTCACGATATCCAGACTTTTATCCTACGGTGACGTATCAAAATGTAAGCTTTGGTCCTGTTGTCATGGCTCGATTTGATGATGAGACAAATAAAAAACTTATCGCAGCCAAGAATAAAAGCAACCGAAGCAAATCGCATGAGGTGTTTCTACGGTTGCAGGACCATCTTGAACAGTTTCCGGATTTTTATAACTCAGAATCAATTGAACCAGGAGGTAAGTAGACCAGATATTTAAAATTTAACATCAAGTTAAGACAGGTAGTTCGAATCAACCATTCTATTTAAAGGAAATAATCATGAATGCTGTATTAAGTTTACAGGGTACTGCTGTATTTGAAGAAGCTAAGCCGTCTTTTATCTCACGCGTTTTCAATAAAAAGACAGCTCTGAAAGTGACCAAGGCTGCGCTGCCGTTGGCTGTTCTGGCGTCGTTCTTCCCGGACGTTGCTATGGCCACCACCACCGCAACAGACCTGATGAAATCCGGTGATACCACAGTTAAAGGTACCTTCGGTAAATCATCCAGCGTGGTCAAATGGGTTGTTCTGGCAGAAGTTATCGCGGGCGGCATCATGTACATGATGACCAAAAACGTGAAGTTCCTGTTCGGTTTTGCCATCATTTCGACCTTTATTACCATCGGTATGTCGGTCGCAGGTTACTAACAGGGTAAAGGTGATGACGGGAGACGAATTAAAAAAATACCGTTTCCCGGAAACACTGACAAACCAGTCCCGCTGGTTTGGTTTATACCTCGATGAACTTATCCCGACCGTCATTTGCCTCGGCTGGGGTTTTTGGTCCAGTAAGTTCATATTTGGTATGGCTGCAGCGGCACTGGTTTTCTGGGGTATTAAGAAACTGAAAAAAGGACGGGGCAGTACCTGGTTACGTGACCTTATTTACTGGTATCTGCCGACCTCCCTTCTTAAAGGATTTTTTCACGATATTCCGGACTCCTGTTTCCGGCAGTGGATCAAGTAAACGGTGGGGAAATAATTATGGAACACGGCGCACGACTCAGTACTACCCGTGTTATCGCAATAGGATATGTGTGCCTGGGAGCGGTCGCCGCTCTTAGCCTGACGACGAATATCATTCAGGGGATTAATAACTACCGCCTGCAGAACGAACAGAAGGTGGCTATTACTCCCATGCTGTTCAATGCGCCTTTCGCTGTTTCTCAGAACCAGGCGGATGCATCCTATCTTGAACAACTGTCCCTCAGCTTTATTGCTTTACGCCTGAACGTTACACCTGAAACTGTGGATGCGCAGCATGCACAGCTGATGAAATACGTTTATCCCGCCTCACAGAACAGCCTGAAGGTTCAGCTGGCTGAAGATGCGAAACGGATAAAAGATAACAATGTGAACGCCACCTTTTATATGACGTCAATTCGATCGTACCCGGCCGAAAATCGTGTCGATATCCGGGGGGAACTGAAAACATGGATCGGCGATTCATCTCCATATACTGAAATCCGTCACTATGTTCTGCAGTTTTACCGTATGGATGGCATCAGCTGGTTATCCCGCTTCGGGGAGATAAATAATGAAAAAAATTAAGCCGTTATTATTTATTTCCGGATGCGTTTTTTTTATGGCGCCGGCGATATCTGCAACACTGAGCGGTACGCTGGCACCGACTGTTGTACCCCTGGCCAACGGCGGACAGGCGAACATCGCTGTTAGCAATACTGACCCAAACCTCTTCACGGTACCTGGCGATCGGATCACTGCCATTAACAGTCTGGATGGCGGGCTGACGAACCAGGAGCAAACCGACAGTGGCGGAGCGATCCTTGCTACGGTCAGCAAAAAACCGTTCACGTTTATTGTGGAAACTGAGCGCGGCCTGAACTTTTCTATCCGTGCTGTGCCGCGCGCCGGAGTGGGCAGGACTATCCAGCTGGTATCCGAGCTCATTGGTACACCCGGGCCGGCAAAATCGTGGGAGGAATCCAACCCGTATGAAAGCGTCCTGGTTTCGCTGAACCGCGCTGTTCGCCAGGGGCAGATCCCTGATGAATACCAGTCTATCCCTGTCACATCAGAAGTGTTATCCGTGCCTGCCGGCCTTCGCGCCACGGCCGCCCGGGTCTGGACCGGTCACCACCTGAAAGTTGTCCGGTATGACGTTGAAAACGTGACGCTCTCGGCACGCGCCATCCGGGAAAGCGATTTCTGGCAGGCGGGAACGCGGGCCATCATGCTCAGTGGCTCCGTGGGCCAGCTGGTTGGCGGTGGCCGCCTGCAGGTCTGGGTCACTACGGCAGAGGAGTCACGTTGATGGCCAACTTTAATACGCTAATCAAACGTAAACAGTACCTCTGGCTGGCCCTCATTCTTGTCGGTGGTGCATGTGCGATTGCTGGCGGGATGTATCTGTCCGACCTGAATATGAGTTCAGAAGAAGAAGCCCCCGCGCAGGGAGAGCCGGCACCGGATATGACCGGGGTGGTTAACAGCGAATTCAACACTAAAGTGGAGCAACATGCGACCACAGAAATGCAGGCCACTGCAGCGGATCTGAATAAGCGATTTGGAGACCTGCAGGGGGAAGTGGATTTGCTGAGTAAGGGCCGTGCCAGCGATCAGGTCCGTCTCGAAAAACTCACCAATGAAAATGCGGCCATGCTGGAACAGCTGAAGGTATTGGGCGTCAAACCCGCGACCTCCGGCGGAGAACCTGCCCCGGTTCCCCCGTCACCGGCCCCTGGCCCCGAAGGTGAGCCGCAGCCGGCAAATTTCCCCGCGCAGTCTGGTGGCGCAGTACCTCCGCCAACGGCGTTTTATCCTGGCAATGGCACCGTGCAGGCTCCACAGGTCAGCTATCAGTCCGTGCCGGTACCGAATCAGATACAGCGCAAAACGTTCAGCTATGACCGCGGTAAGAAAACGAAGTCACTGCCGTACATTCCGTCAGGCAGCTTTGCCAAAAGCAAGCTGATCGAAGGTGCTGATGCCAACGCTTCCGTTACCGGGAATGAATCAACCGTACCGATGTCGCTGAGAATCATTGGGCATGTGGAAATGCCGAACAGCAAAACCTATGACCTGACTGGTTGCTTTGTCGGCCTCGAAGCCTGGGGGGACGTATCGAGTGAGCGCGCCATCGTTCGCACCCGCAATATCAGCTGTATCAAAGGCGACAAAACCATCGACCAACCCATTAACGGCCATGTTTCGTTCATGGGCAAAAACGGCATAAAAGGGGAAGTGGTGATGCGTAACGGAAAAATCCTCGGCTGGGCCTGGGGGGCTGGGTTTATTGACGGGATTGGTCAGGGGATTGAGCGAGCTTCGCAGCCAGCTGTTGGTCTGGGTGCCACAGCCTCCGTTGGCGCCGGTGATGTCCTGAAAATGGGGATTGGCGGCGGATCATCGAAAGCTGCACAGACGTTAGGCGATTACTACATCAAACGAGCTGAGCAGTATCACGCGGTGATCCCGATCGGCGCGGGCAACGAAGTCACCATAGTGTTTCAGGACGGTTTCCAGCTGAAAACCATTGAGGAGCTCGAAGCGGAGAAGAATGGCCAGCAGCAGGCGCAGAACCAGGAGCAACCCGAACAACCTGAGAGCAGGTCACAGCAATCCGGCGGGAACCTGAATGGTTTTAATACCGATGAGATGCTGAAGAAACTGGGCAAGCTCGACCCGCATCAGTTCTCGCCGGGCGCAATGTCGGGGGGCGAAAACTCAGGTCAGTAAGTCAGGGCATGAACAAGGGTTAATCACCGTAAATAACCCACAAGGAATATAAAGGGGAATATATGAAGGAATTAATACTGTTAATTCCTCTGGGCAGCGCTTTGCTCTTAACTGGGTGCGCGGGAACAGAGTCAGATTTTGAATGTAATGCCACAACATCCGATACCTGCATGACGATGGAGCAGGCGAATGAGAAAGCGAAGGCCCAGGAGGAAAACTCGTCAGCAAAGCCGGCTGCGGCCGGGTTGCCACGACTGGCTGACGGAAATTTTAGAACGACGTCGCCAAACTCATACCCGCTGCCGCCGCAGCCAGTAATTAATCCAGGGCGTAATACAGCGCCATCTGTGACGGTGAGTAATAAATCCGGGTTCCTGAATACGGTACCGGTCAATCATGATGACGTCCTGAGAACGCGGACCGCTCCGGTATATATCAGGCCGGTTAGTCCCAGTACTTATACCTCTCCGTCTACAGTGCCCGGTAATTATCCAAGGCCATTAAGAAAGGGTGAGCAAACAGCGTCATTATGGATAGCGCCTTACGTTGATTCCGATGATGTCTATCACCAACCCACAACGGTTGTATTTGTGGTTACGCCACCGGCATGGGGCCAGCCCCGCATTAACTAATCAACAGCGCCGTTAAAGGCGCTGTGAATACTGAATGAATACCGGATTTAAAACGAGTGCCCTGTGCGTTGAAAGGGATGGGCGGTAGCGTGTTTTCTGGCACGGTTATTGAACTTAAATGGCTTAATAGAGGGGTTTGGTAAGCAAGGTATGTCCGATAAAATTATATATTTATTATCTGGGCTGTCAGGGTTGTTGATAATGGCATTGTTTGTTTACCAAGGATCTCAATCTGGCAATGAAGATTTAATTAAGGAGGGTAAATACTGGTCGACTGACTGCATTCTGAAGGAGGTTGACATTCCTACCGGGTTTTTAACCAGTAACATTAATCGACTGGACTGCTCCGGGGTCATTGTAAATGTGATGACAGATAAGTATGACAGTGCAGTATCCGCTTATAACAAATCAAAATAGTAGAGGTGAAGAATGGTTAAATTTAAAGACTTTGAACACGACAGAGATGAAAAAGATCGGCGGTATTGGGATTATGGCGAAAGTCAGGCACTTGTTAATATGAATGAATGGATTGGAAGTAATGATATTGAAGTGGTCACCGTTGAAACCATGGTCACTGTTCGGGGGAGTGTGGCCAGTACGTTTAGCATGTTTAATGCATTTAGACTTTGGTATAAAGAAAAATAAATAACCTTCTATAAGGAAATGACAATGCATACATTTATTTTTTTATTGTTAATTATGCAGCCTGGTGGCCATAGCAGTTGGACCATTACTCCGATGCCCAATACTGATGTTTGTATGAAAATGCTGAAGGCAGTCGAGGCCCGTGGTGGGCGTGGGGGAGGGGACAATAAAGGCGAATGCATTGAAATCAAAACCAGTGAGCCTTTGAATGATGCGATGGATACACTAAAAGGAGGCAGGCAATGAGAGCCTACTATCTGGAGGGTAATAATATTGCCTGGCTTAATGGTGTGTGCTTATTGCTTATCCTTATCGGGGTTGTCGGGGCACTGGCCATGTTTGTTATTCCTGAAAAAATTAATTTGCGAGTCAACAGAGGTAATACATTTATCTTTAGTGTGCTTATAACGTTGGCTGCGTTTGCCATGCTTATCGTCTTCTTAAGTAGGTCATTCACGATGGATGAGCTTGAGGCAGGAAGGCACTGGAAAAACGACTGCAAGCTACTGGAGATAAACATCCAGACAGGTTCATCTCCTACTTCTGTAAACAAACTGGACTGTGTCGGCATCATCATTAATGTGCCGAGGATTCAGTATGATGAGTATATCCGCCAGTGGGAGCTGTATAAGGTTAAAAATAAATGAAGATATTTTTTTTAAAGCTTCCCTTGATTTTTATATTAGTTTGCATCCCTGGTGCGTTACTCCTTTACAAGGATTATCTTGAAACACAACCAGCTACTCCAGAACAACTGAGCGAAATTTCGAAAGAAACACCCTGTGCGGGTAAAGTATTACAATTGGCCCTTGAATCTAACGATGATGATTCATCGGAACCGTTAACTCTCGGTTACGCAAATGAACTCGCGTCAGGGTGTAAAGAAAAAGAAAGACTAATGGAAAGCAAAAAAATCCGTGAGGGTGAAATGACTACATTCCGCGAAAAACAGCTGAAAGCTCTGAACGGTATCACTAAATGAAAGAGGGGATGAAAATGGTGTTTATCAAAAATAATAGGTTTCTGCTTGTTCCTACAGTGTACTGGCTCATCTATCTTGGCGTCAGATTAGCTTATAATGGGCTGGCGGGAGAGTACGCGCCTGATTTCATTAAGAGCATTAGTCATGATGGTGTGTTTATTATCTGTAGCTTAATTGTTTTTTATATTGCTTGTTTACGAATTAAAGGCAGTGGTAGTGAAATCTCAGCAGTACTCTTCTGGTCTATTATCGGTTTTCATGTGGCCGCGTTAGTTATTACGTTTCTTATCTGTTTATGGCAAGGGGCGATTTTGTGGGGTGTTATTTTCATCTGGCAATTGGGAGCCTCAATGTTATTGCTGTTTTTTATCCCTGCTTACCTTTTTCTGCGGTGATTAAATCGTTAATGCTGATATTTTCACGATAATCTGTTTTCTATTTTAGATGGTTAATTTACACCCTCATTAAGGAACGCTCGCATGAGTAATAACCTGATGGATACCGTTGCTCAGGCCGTGAATTCGCTTGTGTCTGCACTTAAATTGCCCGACGAATCCGCTAAAGCCAATGACATGCTGGGCAGCATGAATTTCCCGCAGTTCAGCCGGGTTTTGCCCTATAAGGATTATGACTCTGCGACCGGACTGTTTATTAATGCTAAAACCGTCGGTTTTATGTTTGAGGCCCGGCCTTTACCGGGCGCTAACGCGCATATCGTGGCCTCGCTGGAAAACCTGCTGCGAACCAAACTTCCCCGCGGCGTGCCTGTGACCATTAATCTTATCTCGAGCAAGCTGGTCGGGGACGATATTGAGTATGGGTTACGGGAGTTCAGCTGGAGTGGTAAACAGGCAGAGAAATTCAATGCCATTACCCGGGCTTACTATCTTCAGGCGGCAGAAAAACAGTTCTCGCTGCCACCGGGTATGGATTTACCGTTGACCCTGCGTAATTACCGGGTATTTATCTCCTGCTGCGTGCCCCGAAAGAAACATTCGAAAGCGCAGATTGTTGAGCTGGAGAACCAGATAAAAATCATCCGGGCTTCCCTGCAGGGGGCGCAAATTCCAACGCGGATACTGGATGCCCAGGGGCTTGTCGATATCGTGCGCGAGCAGGTGAACCCTGATCCAGGTGAAATGTACCGTAAGCCTTACAAGCTGGACCCGTACCAGGACCTGAATTATCAGTGTGTGGATGACAGTTTTGATATGCAGGTCACCGCAAACCACCTGAAAATTGGCCTGCTGGACCGCAACGGTAAAGAGAAAGTCACCCGGGTCACCAATTATCATCTGGCCCGTGATCCGGAGATCGCCTTCCTCTGGACCAACGCGGACAACTACGCCAACCTGCTGAACCCGGAGCTCTCCATTTCCTGCCCGTTTGTCATCACGCTGACGTTAATGGTGGAGGACCAGGTGAAGACCCAGAACGAGGCCAACCTGAAGTACCTCGATCTGGAGAAAAAAAGCAAAACCTCCTATGCGAAATACTTCCCGTCCGTGGAAAAAGAGGTTCAGGAATGGGGGGACATCCGCCAGCGGCTGGCAACCAATCAGTCCTCGCTGGTGAGTTACTTTTTTAATGTCACTGCTTACACCGACGATAACGCCGAGGCCTCTCTGGCTACCGAGCAGCAGATCCTCAACAGTTATCGTAAAGGCGGCTTTGAGCTGCTGCCCGCACGTTACCACCACCTGCGAAACTACCTGGCCATGCTGCCGTTTAAATCCGGTGAGGGGCTTTTCAAAGAGCTTCAGGCCGCAGGCGTCGTCAAGCGGGCAGAAACCTTTAATGTGGCCAACCTGCTGCCGGTTGTTGCGGACAGTCCGTTAGCGCCAGCCGGATTACTGGCGCCCACCTATCGCAACCAGCTGGCGTTCATCGACCTGTTCTATGAGGGAATGAACAACACCAACTTCAATATGGCAGTTTGCGGTACCTCCGGCGCGGGTAAAACCGGCCTTATTCAGCCACTGATCCGCAGCGTGCTGGACTCAGGCGGTTTTGCCTGGGTATTCGACATGGGTGATGGCTATAAGTCCTTGTGCGAGAACATGGGCGGGGTTTACCTCGACGGTGACTCTCTGAAATTCAACCCGTTTGCCAACATTCTGGATGACGCCAATTTTGACCTGTCGGCAGAGCGTATCCGCGACCAGATGTCGGTGATGGCGAGCCCGAACGGCAACCTGGATGAGGTGCATGAAGGTCTGCTGCTGCAGGCGGTGCAGGCGGCCTGGCTGAGTAAGCGCAATAAGGCCCGTATCGATGATGTGGTCGATTTTCTCAAAACGGCGAAAGAGAGTCAGGAGTATGCCGAGTCACCGACCATCCGCAGTCGCCTGGATGAAATGATTATCCTGCTTGACCAGTACACAGTCGGCGGGATTTACGGTGATTACTTCAACTCCGATGAACCGTCATTGCACGATGATGCACGGATGGTGGTCCTCGAGCTCGGTGGCCTTGAATCGCGGCCTTCTCTGCTGGTTGCGGTGATGTTCTCGCTGATTATCTATATCGAAAACCGGATGTACCAGTCCCCGCGCAGCCTGAAAAAACTCAACGTGATTGATGAAGGCTGGCGATTGCTGGACTTCAAAAACGAAAAAGTCGGCACCTTTATTGAGAAGGGATACCGCACCGCGCGCCGCCACCTGGGGTCATATATCACCATCACCCAGAACATCGTCGACTTCGACTCACCCACCGCATCCAGTGCGGCCCGCGCGGCCTGGGGTAACTCCTCGTACAAAGTCATCCTTAAACAGTCTGCCAAAGAGTTTGCCAAATATAACCAGCTCTACCCGGATCAGTTTGCGCAGATGCAGCGGGACATGATTAACAGCTTTGGCTCAGCCAAAGATCAGTGGTTCAGCTCTTTCATGCTGCAGGTGGAGGCACATACGTCCTGGCATCGTCTGTTCGTCGATCCCCTCAGCCGCGCAATGTATTCCTCAAGCGGTAAAGACTTTGAGTACATCAAAGGGCGCAAAAAGGAGGGGACCGACATTCACGACGCGGTGTATGACCTGGCCTGCAGGAATTTCCCGGAGGAGATGGCGATCCTGGAAGCCCGAATTTCTGATGAAAACGTAAGGAAAGTAGCCTGATGGAAAACAACACAGAGCAGCAAGCCGGCACGACGTTCTTCACTTTTCGTCGGAGCCTAGTGCTTATTCTGCTGGTCAGCCTGGTCCTGACAATAAGCGCCGGCATGACGCGGCTTATGCTGACGTACACCACACCGCGGGTGGTGGCTTTTAACATGAAAAAAACGCTGGACAGTTTTATGGACAGCGTCAGCCAGAAACAGCTGTCTGAGGCGCAGTCGAAAGCGCTCTCAGAACGTTTTAACGCTGCGCTGGAGGAAAGCCTGGCCGACTATCAGAAAAAGAATCATGTCCTGATCCTGGTTTCACCGGCCGTGGTTCAGGGCGCACCCGATGTGACCCTGAAAATCCAGACCGACATTGCCACCCGAATGAAGGGAGCGCGGGAATGAAACGCACCGGTATTGCCTTGCTGGCGTTCTGCCTGATGTCACCGGGGGTGCCGGCGGCTGACCTCGGAACCTGGGGTGATCTGTGGCCGGTTCAGGAGCAGGACATGCTGACGCTCATTACTCAGCGTCTTGAGGCGTTACAGAAGTCGGGGAAATGGGCGCAGGAAATGGCGTCTTTCAAAGGCCGCGTGATTGAGCACAGCCAGCGACCGGCGCCGGTTGAGGGGATAGGGAAAGCGGATAAGTATGCGCAGCGCTGGTTCGACCCCAGTATCCGGCTGACTGAAGACCTGAAAGATCACAACGGGCGGGTATTCGCGCGCAAAGGCGACGTCCTGAATCCGCTGAAAACGGTCCCCTTTATGCAGACGCTGTACTTTATCGACGGTGACGATCCGGACCAGGTCGCCTGGATGAAACGGCAGGTCCCCGACACCCTGATAAGCAAAATTATTCTGGTGAAAGGCAGCGTACCGGATACGTCAGTGGCGCTCGATGCCCGAATTTATTTCGACCAGAACGGCGTGCTTTCAAAACGGTTCGGCCTGACCAGTGTGCCGGTGCGCATTACCCCGGCGCCCTCTGGTGAGCGGATGAACATCGAGACGTTCCCCGCTCATCAATAAGGATGTTGACGTGAAACCTTTACTTCTTTTCTTCACCGCCGTGCTGTTGTGGGGGCAAAGTCTGAATGCCTTTGCCGACCCGTCCTGCGAAGGCCGCTTTGTTAATCCGATTTCAGATGTGTGCTGGCAGTGCATTTTCCCGATGTCTATCGGCAGTGCCTCTGTGGCGGCCGGTGGCGGCCCGGACACGGTGAACCCGGCCAGCCCTATTCAAACCTGCCCCATGCCGCCGCCCATTTTTTACCGTATCGGGATGGCGATCGGTTACTGGGAGCCAATGGCCATGACGGATGTCAGCCGCTCTCCGGGCTGCATGGTGAATATGGGCGGGTTTAGCCTAAACCTGGGCAAAACCGGGATGGGAACCGCGAAAAAGGACGATAAGCAGGTCAACGGGGCCTTCTATCACGTGCACTGGTACAAATATCCGCTGACCAGCTGGCTTAGCATCATTACGTCGGCAGGATGCCTGCAGGGCGGAGATATGGACATTGCCTACCTTTCGGAAATTGACCCGACCTGGGTGGACAGCAGCCTGACCACTATTCTGAACCCCGAAGCCGTATTGTTTGCGAACCCGATAGCCCAGGGCGCCTGTGCCGCTGACGCCATTGCCAGCGCATTCAACAAGCCGCTGGACATCCTCTTCTGGTGTGCCGGCTCTCAGGGCTCGATGTACCCCTTTAGTGGCTGGGTCAGTAATGAATCCAGTCCGCTGCAGTCATCGCTGCTGCTGAGTGAACGCATGGCCTACAAGCTCCACCGGCAGGGGCAGATCCTGGAGACCGTTGGTGCCGATGTCGCGGTCTGTTACGAATACCCGTCACCGATTATTCCCAAGGAGCGCTGGCGGTACCAGATGGTGAATATGTACCCCGACAGCGCGCAGTGCCATCCCCTGGGGCGAACGGTCACGCGCTGGGAGGTCGGGAAAAACCCGCCGATTACCCGAAAGAACTTCGGCTATCTGATGTGGCGAAAACGTAACTGTGTCTACTGAAAGGAGTCTACTGTGAAATTACTGAACATACTGACGGTGATGCTGTTACTGACCCGTACCGTCGCCGCGACAGAGGGCGCAGTCTCGTCAGACCCGATGGCGGCAGATCGTCAGTGGCTTAAGCAGCAGGAGGATTTCAGCGAGCAGTTGCGCCGGCAA
This sequence comes from Klebsiella sp. HC6, assembly GCF_022605325.1. NCBI lineage: Bacteria > Pseudomonadati > Pseudomonadota > Gammaproteobacteria > Enterobacterales > Enterobacteriaceae > Klebsiella > Klebsiella sp. HC6. The sequence goes on along the minus strand of NZ_CP093277.1, from coordinate 66,760 downwards.
CCGGATAAGGCGCTGCAGCAGGAGCTTGAAGCTCAAATTAGCCGTAACCCTCTTACCCGTTCGGATCAGCAGTTCATCGATAATCTGGCCAGCCAGCAGCGGGAGTCGACCCGGGATAAACCAGCGGAAGGTGCTGTGTATTTCATCTCCTTCTCAATACCGGACGAGGGGTTAAAACGGATGCTGCATGAAACCCACCGCTACGGTATTCCCGCCACGCTCCGGGGGCTCGTCAATAACGACATGAAAGCCACCACTGATGCGGTGATGGGATTGGTTAAAGCGGGGATCACCGAAGGGGTGCAAATCGATCCGACGCTCTATTCACAGTACGGCATCCGCAGTGTTCCCGCGTTGGTTGTACGCTGCAAAGCCGGCTTTGATGTTATACAGGGCAACATCCGCCTGAAGCAGGCTCTGGAGAAGGTCGTTGAGAAAGGGGATTGTGCAGACACAGCCCGAAAATTGCTGGGAGGTGCCTGATGAGATCACTCCCCCTGATCCTGATGCTGCATATGTTTGTGCTCGGGACATTTATCTGGTTTACGGTACCAGCCTGCGCTGACAGCACGTCCGATTACAAAGCCGGCGCTGATTATGCGAAGCAGATACAGGGAAGCGGGACTGACTCGCTGAAGAACTTCAACGGTGCTGACACGCTGCCAGGGTATACCAGCAAACCGGCGCAGACGAAGTATTACGGCGGTGTCTCAGCCAGTGGTGACAGTAATCTGAAAAGCGACTCTGCAGCCGAATGGGCCAACAGTGATGTGGGGAACAGCATCACGGAGTCGTTTACTAACAGTCCCCCGGACAGTATTTCGGCCGACGCGCCGTTCATTCAGGCGGCGAAAGAGACCGAGTCCAGAGCGGATTCGATTGTGGGGAATACCGGTCAGGCCTGTAAGGCACAGGTAGTTAATCGCAGCGAGTTTACGAACCAGACGTGCGAGCGGGATTTGCAGGTAGAGAACTTCTGCACACGGGAGGCGACGCTGAAAGACAACGCCACGACGCAAAAGGTGAACCGCACGTATCAGCAGGCCGTCCCGCTGTCCTTCACCCGAAACAGCAACCGATGGGACGGGAAACTGACGATCCCGTCTACAGGACGCCTGTTAAGCGTTTCCATTGATGGAGAACCTCTTCCCATTCCCTGGATTGACGAGTGTGACAGCGAGGGAACGGTAAGAGATAGCTGCAAGATTGCTGTCAGCGAAAAAATCAGCCTCTTTGATAAAACGTTCCCTGTCGACGTGATGACCTGGCCCAACACGATGACGACGTGTTCTGGCGGTCAGAATACGCACTGTACCCACCATTACTACGATGGTACCGGGAAAATTCATCAGTCTTTCAGCATGGACCGCAATGTGGCTGCCGGACAGACCGTTGCGGTCACCAAAACGTCGAAAACCCAACCGTCAGTGAATGTTAAGTCCATTCAGGTGACGGTCATACTGGTTATGGAAGAGACGGAAACCGTGTTTGCACCAGAGGTGGTCTGGGTTGAAAGCTGTCCGTTCAGCAAGGACGAGGGCACGAAAACTGGCGAAGAATGTATCAGCCCGGGCGGGACAAAAACTCTCAACCTCGGCGGGAAAGAGTACACCTTTACGGAGGCCTGCTGGAAATATAAAGACACCTGGCTGACTCAGCCGGCGGATAACGGCTCCTGTGAAAACCTGATGAGTAATGCGGCATGCACGTTGTCATCACGCCAGTGCGCGTTCAGCGCGGAGGACGGGACCTGTCTGCACGAGTATGTCACGTTCTCCTGCGAAACCCGGACCAGCGGAAAGCAGATGGTTTGTGGTGGCGATATGTTCTGCCTCGATGGCGAGTGCGATAAAGCGGTCAGCGGCACGAACAACAGCTTTGGACAGGCGGTTTCTGAGCTCGCGGCGCTGGCGGCGGCAGGGGAGGATGTTGCTAAGTTGAACGGCGTGGATGTGAAGGCGTTCACCGGTAAAGCGAAGTACTGCAAAAAATTCGCGGCCGGATTCAGTAACTGCTGCAAAGACAGTGGGTGGGGGCAGGACGTTGGCCTGGCACGCTGCAGCAGCGAAGAGAAGGCACTGGCCAAAGCAAAAACGAACAAGCTGACGGTCAGCGTGGGGGAGTTTTGCTCGAAGAAGGTATTGGGGATCTGCCTGGAGAAGAAACGCAGCTACTGTCAGTTTGACTCCAAGCTGGCTCAGATCGTTCAGGAACAGGGCCGCAACGGACAACTGCATATTAGTTTCGGGGGCGCCAGCAGCCCGAACTGCCGGGGGATCACGATGGCTGAACTCCAGGGCATTAACTTTAACCGGCTGGATTTTGCGAACTTCATGGAGGATTTAATGAATAACCAAAAAATCCCGGATAATGCGGAACTGACAGAGAAAACAAAACAGCGAATTAAAGAACTTCTCACGCAGTCATCATCCAAATAAATAAAGGAAAGTAAACATGAAAACACATGACCTTTTTAATAAGTTGAGTAAAGGAAAAGTACTTTATCCGTTTATCCTGGTCTTTATCGCATTAAGTGCGATGTCGTGGCTGAGCACCGGCGCGATGCCAACGTTAAAACCCGTCGTGCTCTTTATTATTATCCTGGCGACTCCGCTGATGATGGCCTTGCTGGCCATGACACGTGGGGCGCTGATGTTCTTCCTGGGTGCGCTGGTCACCCAGGTTACCGTCGCCATGCTGGTCACGCTGTTTACCGCGCACAGCCTATCCGCGGCTGCTGGATTTGGTGCCGTTTCTATTGTCATCTACGTCCTCATCACGGGGTTCAGTGATGAAAAGGCCGACGTCGGTAAGGAGGATAAAAGTGATAGTTAGCTTTGCTAAACATCCTAGCGTGGACTTCTGTGTAAGGTTGCTACTGACAGCCGTTATTATTTCCCCCGTGGTTTACTTTTCCTGGGTCGCGGTTATTGGGACCACGGCCAGTGATTATATCGCGAGTGTCATTTTTATTTTTGCTACGGGGTTTATCTGGTTTTTGCTTAATCTGTTTTTATCGGTCTTTAAGGTGCCATTGAAAAAAACGAAATAGGGAGTGGAAAGCATGGAGGAGAAAAAAGCGTACGGTCTGGTTATGACGTTTGTCGCGGTGTTTGTCGTTTTTCTGGCCAGCGTCATGTCTTACAGCTTGTGGCGGGATAAACAGATTAATGCGTTTATGGCCACCAACCGGGCCTGGGGTATTCAGTGTGACAGGAGCTCGCAGGCTGCGTGGGTTATCAGGAACGGCGAGCGTACGGCATTAGAAATGAATAATATGACACTGTACTGCCACGGTTTCCGGTTTGAGGGACGCACTGACCCTGAAACGAAAACAGTCAACCTCGATAAATACACCGTTTATCAACATATTTCGCGCCTGCCGAATTAATTCAGTCATAAAGGTATTCATTATGGGAAAACTACATGCCGCCATACTGGCGGGGTGCCTTTGTTGCACCCTGATGCCGGCCTGGGCGAAAGATGCGGGCTGGCAGTGGTACAACGAGAAGCTGAAAAGACCAGACCCGGAGACGCGAGCCACGCCACCGCTACCACCGGCAAAGCAGGACATCCTGGAGAAGCTGGCGCAGCTGCAGGCGGCCACAAAGCGCTCGCTTTACGAGGCTATTCTTTACCCCTCATCTGATAATTTCGTGAAGTATTTTCGGCTACAGAACTACTGGACGCAGCAGGCTGGCCTGTTCTCGATGAGCGCGAAGAAGGCCATGCTGGAAAACCCGGAGCTCGATTACAACCTGCAGTACAGCCACTACAACGGCACGGTGAAAAACCAGCTGGCTGCCGACTACGCCGAACAACGCAAGGCTATCTCCTCCCTGGCCCAACACTATGGCGTGATGTTTTTCTACCGCGGCCGGGAGGCCATCGACGGGCAACTGGTCCAGGTCATCAAAAACTTCCGCGAAACCTACGGTCTGAGCGTGATACCGGTCTCCGTCGACGGCGTGGTGAATCCCTTGCTCCCCGACAGCCGGATGGACCAGGGGCAGGCACAACAGCTCGGGGTGAAGTACTTCCCCGCAATGATGCTGGTCAATCCCAAAAGCGGACAGGTTAAACCCCTCAGTTACGGCTTTATCAGCCAGGACGACCTGGCGAAACAGTTCCTCTATGTCTCCAGCGACTTTAAACCCAATTTTTAAGGAGTGTGTCATGCGAAAGATTCGGTTCCCCGATTTAGACATTACGGGAATGTGGGTACTGGCTGTGGGCGTGTTTTTCCACCTGATTGCCAGGCTCGTCAGAAAACAGCCTGAGCTGGCCATTCAGGCCGGGGAAGTTCTGGGGTTGGGTATGGTGATATTTGGTGGATACCGAATTCTCAATGCCCTGATTGCTGAAGTTGAAAAACAGGAGAAGGCCCGTGAAAAGCAACCTGAAGACAATTAGGGCGGGTATCACAACGGCTGCTTTGCTGTTGGCGCTTTCTCCCGTGACCTGGGCTGGTACGCTCGATGAAGTAAAATCCCTCTGGGACCCACAGGGCATAACAGGCACGACGCCGGCGCCATCTGCTGGCGTGTCCGCACCCGTGAAGCCGGTCTCTCAGGCCCGCTGGTACCGACTCAGCAACGGCCAACAGGTTAATCTCAGCGACTGGAAAGTGGTGCTGTTTATGCAGGGGCACTGCCCGTACTGCCATAAGTTTGACCCGGTTCTGAAGCAGCTGTCCGGACAATATGGATTCTCGGTGTTCTCTTACACGATCGACGGGCAGGGGGACGAGGCGTTCCCTGAATCCCTGCCGGTACCGCCTGACGTGATGCAGACTTTTTTCCCGAATATCCCGGTAGCTACCCCGACCACATTTCTGGTGAATGTGAATACGCTGGCGGCGTATCCGATTCTGCAGGGGGCCACCGATGCTCCGGGATTTATGGCCAGAATGGATACGGTATTTCAAATGATGGGGGCACCTGATAATGGATAGTCTCAACAAAATATATTCTTCGTTACCCGTACTGGAAAGAAATAAACGCCTGAAGCTATCACGGCAAAAGAGATTCGATGTTTATTATTGTCTCGCTTTTATGTTTGGTTTTTCCGGATTGTGCCTGTGGTGGGGAAGCCATGCGTATTTCGGTTTATTGTCTGACCTGTTAACCCCGCCGGAAAAACTGGGGACGGCAAAGAACGTAATGGATATTTTGAATGCCCTGATGTATTTCGTGCCCTTTATTCTTTTTTCACTTTCCATTGGTTGTCTGGCAACGGCTTTGCTGGGAGTACTGATGGCTGAACTGGCTTTCTGGTTTGAGTATGCCTTTGAAAAAAGCTTCCAGCGATATTTAAACCGCGTCCACGGACGGAAAAATAAAATGAAAGAAGGAGGGCCTCATGCTCATTCGTAAACCATTATCAGTGCTTTGCGGGATGTTGCTGGGGATGTCATTTACGGCGGCCGCAGATGTTAACGGCGACATGAACAACTTCTTCAATAAGCTCGGGTTTGCCTCCAATACGTCTCAGCCACAAGTCTGGCAGGGGCAGGCGGCAGGTTACGCTTCCGGCGGTTCGCTGTATGCAAGGACGCAGGTGAAAACCATCCAACTGGTCAGCATGACCCTGCCGGATATTAACGCTGGCTGCGGTGGTATCGATGCGTATCTGGGCTCGTTCTCCTTTATCAACAGCGAGCAGATACAGCGATTCGGCAAACAAATTATGAGTAATTCCGTTGGTTACTTTTTTGATCTGGCACTGCAGACGACTGTTCCTGAGATTAAAACCGCGAAAGATTTTCTGCAGAAGATGGCCAGCGACATCAACAGCATGAACCTCAGTTCCTGCCAGGCCGCACAGGGCATTGTGGGCGGTCTGTTTCCTCGCACTCAGGTGGCGCAGCAGAAAGTCTGCCAGGACATCGCCGGCGAGAGCAACATCTTCTCGGACTGGGCTGCTTCTCGGCAGGGCTGTTCGGTGGGCGGGCAGATGGACAAGGTACAGGACAAAGCCAGCGACAAGGACAAGGAGCGGGTCATGAAGAACATCAATGTCATGTGGAATGCCCTGTCAAAAAATCGCCTCTTTGATGGCAACAAGGAATTGAAAGAGTTTGTGATGACACTAACCGGCACCCTTATTTTTGGCGAAAACAGTGAAATTACGCCGCTGCCGGCACGCACTACGGACCAGGACCTGATTAAGGCAATGATGGAGGGCGGGACAGCCAGGATTTACCACTGCAATGATTCGGATAAGTGCCTCAAGGTTGTCGCCGACGCCACGGTCACCATCGCTGCAAACAAGGCGCTCAAGAACCAGATCTCCACCCTTCTGAGTAGTATCCAGAATAAGGCTGTGGCGGATGAAAAACTCACGGAGCAGGAGAAAGGGTTTATCTCCAGCACCACCATCCCGGTATTCAAATACCTGGTCGACCCGCAGATGCTGGGCGTATCTAACACGCTTATCTACCAGCTGACGGACTATATCGGCTACGACATTTTGCTGCAGTACATCCAGGAGCTGATCCAGCAGGCCCGCGCAATGGTCGCAACCGGGAATTATCCCCAGTCGACAATGGATATGATCCTCGAAAACCTGAACCAGGCCAGTGTGCAGATTGCCGCCTTCCAGCAACGTGTCCAGGTCCAGCAGGACGCGTTACTGGTTGTTGACCGGCAGATGAGTTACATGCGTCAGCAGGTCTCTGCCCGTATGATGACCCGCTACCAGAATAACTATCACTTCGGAGGAAGCCTCTGATGCTGGAAATCTACACGATAGCCGGCGGGGACTGGTTTCGGGGAAACCTGAATGCCATTGCTGCTTTCATGAGTACCGGTACCTGGTCTTCCATCGAGAAAATGTGTATCGCCTTTTCCGTGCTGATTGTCGCCAGCAGTTGGGTGAAACAGCATAACATCATGGATTTGGTTGGTTGGGTGTTTGCCCTGACGCTGGTCTCGATGCTGGTCGTCATTCGTAAACCTGTGCAGATTATCGATTACAGCAATGTCTCTCAGGTCTATCAGGTCGACAACGTCCCGATAGGTCTGGCTATTCCCGCGTCACTCACCACGCGTGTCGGGAACGCCCTGATACAGGGCTATGAGATGATTTTCTCGCTGCCCGACAGCGTGACATACAGCAAGACGGGGATGTTGTTTGGCAGTAATCTGGTGGCAAAAAGTACCGACTTTATCTCTCAGAACCCGGAGATTACCACTCTGTTCTCCGACTATGTGCAGAACTGCGTGATGGGCGATATTTTCCTGAACCATAAATACTCGTTTGAAGAACTACTGAACTCCCCAGATCCGTACACCATTATTTTTTCAAATCCCAGCCCGCTGCGCGGGGTGTTTGATAAAAACAATCAGTTCAGGACCTGCCAGGAAGCCTCACGGGATTTGAAGGCAGCTCTGGCGCTGGATACCCAGACTGGCGGGAAAACCTGGAGCTACTACGTTCGTCAACTGTTTGGTGGAAAACCTAATTCGGACGTACTGTTCAGCCAGATGATCGGTGATTCCTATAACTACTTCTACAGCTCCGGGCAGAGTGCGGGACAGATTATCCGTCAGAACGTCACCATGAATGCCCTTCGCAGCGGTATACAGAGCTATGCGGCCCGCAGCGGGGATACGGCCAGCCTGGTCAACATTGCTAACACCTCTTCGCTGGAAAAGCAGCGCCTGGCCCAGGCGACTATGGGACACCAGGCGTTACGCTCCCTGCCGATGATGCAGACGGTAGTGATGGGAATTATGATTGGTCTGTTTCCAATCATGGTGATGGCCGCCATGTTCAACATGATGACGATGCAGGTGCTGAAAGGGTACATTTATGCCCTGATGTGGCTGCAGTCATGGCCCCTGCTGTATGCCATTTTGAACAGTGCGATGGCTTATTATGCAAAACAGAATGGCGTACCAGTGGTGTTGTCCGAGCTCTCTCAGCTCCAACTGAAGAACTCAGATATTGCCACGACCGCGGGCTACATCTCCATGATGATCCCTCCGTTAACCTGGGCGATGATCAAAAGCATGGGAGCGGGCTTCTCCAGCGCGTACAGCCATTTTGCTTCGTCCGGTCTCAGCTCCACGTCGCAGGCTTCATCCAGTGTGGTGGACGGGAATTACTCGTTCTCAAATATGCAGACGGATAATGTCAGCGGAAACAGCTGGAACACCAACAGCAACACAGCCTTTGGGCAGATGTCCCGGCAACTGGGGAACGGTGGCATGGGTACGCAGACCCGGGATGGATCGATGGTCTGGGACAGCAGCGGCGCCATGTCAAAACTCCCAGTGGATATCAATGTTGGCCGACAGATAGCCAGTGCACAGCAGCAGATGGCACGTGAATCTGACGTCCAGGCAGAGAGCTCACTGCAGGGCTATAACAGCAGCGTAACGAGCGCCTGGAACCGCCTGAAGCAGTTTGGCACCAATATGGGAACCAGCGCGTCAACCACCACCGGGGCCGATAATACCGAATCATCGCAGGATTCGATGGCGAAAAGCAAAATGTGGAATGCTGTTGATTCATATGCTAAATCAAACCACATAAGTAGAGATGAAGCATTTAGTCAGCTTATGGATAAATCAGTTAAAGGTGCTGTTTCCGGCGAAATGTATGGCGGTGCCAGTATGAAGGGTGGCATGGAGTTATTTGGAAATGGTGGACATATTGAAGGCGGTGTAAGGGCTTCAGTAAGCGGTACTGCGAGTTCGGGCTCACAAGACAATGTTAGTGAATCCGGTCGTAAAACAAATACTGATAATCATGATACCAGTAGTCAGGCAGTAAAAGATTTCAGAGAGTCCTCTGATTACCTTACTAGCAAGAAAACCAGCACATCAGGAAATGCGACAGATAATAATGCCAGCTCCCGCGTGGACCAATTCTCTGCTTCACTTTCAAGTGCGAAAAACAGCTACGACCAATATACAAACAGCCGTACACGCAGCCATGAATTCAGTGAAATGGCGTCACGTACCGAAAGCATGAGTGGCCAGATGAGCGAGAATCTGACGCAGCAGTTTGCAAACTTTGTCCAACAGCGCTCTCCGCAGAATGCGGAAGCTATCCTGACAAATACCAGTTCGCCGGAAGTGGCTGCACAGCGAGAAGCGCTGGCCCGTGAATTTGTTAAAGAGCAGGTAGAGCCTAAAGTTGATGGCGCCTATCAGGAGGCGAGAGGAAGTATTGGGCAAAACATGCCGGGAGTGTCAGGCAGTGGGGGACATAACACTGTTACATCTGATTATGCGCAGCATTCAGGGTCAATAGATGCCATGACTAAGGACGCAGGTATTAAGGATAATGTGGTACAAACGGTTGATAACATGGTGTCTCAAAACAAACAGGCGCATCAGGATGCACATCAGGGAATCCAGCATCAGGGAGATGACGTGAAAGGACAACACACCGACCTGAAAAATAATCATAAATCGGAAGGAAATAAAATGGAAAATGAATACAATGGGAAAAAGGATGAGCAGAAATCGCTCCCTGGAGCTGATACTAGAGATGAGCTACTAAATAAGGCTCGCGACTATCAGGAAAAGCATAAACCATAAGGATGGAAGGTTTAGGAGGTAAGCTATGAAATCTATTTTTTTGATAGTGATCCAATATGTGTCTTGTGTTCTGGCTGGATGGCAACTCCCTGAAACTCTTTTCATGGTATGTGCTTCCTTGATGTGGTTGATTGTTTTTAACTATGCGTTCTATCAGATAGGTAAAAACAAAAAACAAGCATTGGGGAAAGATAAGAGCATTGTCGGCTTAATGATTGTTTCTGTTTTCTCTCTATTTGGTCCAGTGTTTTGTATGTTTGCTATTGTTATGTACCCCTTGTATATACTAAACGTTCAGTTTGCTTTTTTTTCATTAAAAAAAATTGGTTCTCATGGTTATGGCGTTAAAAGTAGTAATGGTAAAGTGGTCAGCTTGAAATCATTTGATATGCAAAGAGATATATTTGATGCCAATGAATTACAGGGAGGTGGTTCTTCAACATCATTTAATCATAATCGGAATGACTTTAGCGTAGCTCCAGATGGCTTTGATTCATCAGTATCTGAACCTGAGTGGTTTCATGAAAGTGTTAGTCATACTAGATTTAGTATTGATGAGGTCAATCCCGCGAATGGTCTTCCAATGATTGGGAATGTCGATGTTTCTGGAAATCCATATGGAATTGATCGGCACGATTAGCAACTTATTTAAATGTTATTGACTATCAAATTTAGTAGCCTATTCATAGGCTGAAGTTTTTGTTTGATTATTATTGATTGTTGTATTTGTAGTTCCCTGCTCCCTTTCTTTTAAAATTTCGTTATAGTAAACGCGCGCTTTTTAATAAAAGAGAGCGTGTATCATTCATATTGATTATGTCACAAGGATTCAGGATGAAACTTAATAAAGTCATGGCTGTGATGGTCGTCAGTTCTGCACTGGTACTTTCGGGTTGTAGTGCAATGGGGACCGCAATTAAAAAGCGTAATCTGGAAGTCAAAACCCAGATGAGCGAAACAATCTGGCTTGAACCGTCAAATAATAAGACAGTTTATCTGCAAATAAAAAATACCTCCGATAAAGACATGAGCGGGCTCCAGTCTAAAATTACCAGTGCGGTCACTGCTAAGGGCTATCAGGTAGTCAGCAATCCTGATACGGCGGGCTACTGGATACAGGCGAATGTCCTGAAGGCCGACAAGATGGATCTTCGTGAAACCCAGGGCTGGTTAAGTCGGGGTTATGAAGGTGCAGCAACCGCGGGCGCACTGGGTGCGGGGATCACCGCCTATAACTCCAGTTCAGCAGGCGCGACTCTCGGTGTCGGCCTGGCGGCAGGTCTGGTCGGTATGGCGGCTGACGCAATGGTGGAAGACGTGAATTACACGATGATCACCGATGTGCAGATTTCAGAGCGCGCGAAAACGCAGGTGCAGACGGATAACGTCGCGGTATTACGACAAGGGACCTCCGGGGCTAAAGTGCAGACCAGCACTGAAACCGGTAATCAGCATAAATACCAGACACGTGTTGTCTCTAACGCCAATAAAGTGAATCTGAAATTCCCGGAAGCCCAGCCGGTTCTTGAAGACCAGCTGGCAAAATCCGTCGCTAATATTCTGTAGTTTAATCATTCCCGGGCCCGGACACTCCGGGCCATGCTGACAGAACGTCTTCCTGCCAGTCAGCTTTCATTCATTTTGTATCAGGTTTAACCCTCCAGAACGGTGAACAGGTGCGCAATTTATTTGTGCGCCTGCGAGGCGTTGCCGGCTGCTGCCGGAACATTTCTTCGCTTTGTATTTAAGGGCAATGATTATGAGTTTTAATGCCAAGGATATGACCCAGGGTGGTCAGATTGCCAATATGCGCTTTCGCATGTTTGGCCAGATTGCCAATATTATATTCTATGTGCTGTTTATTATTTTCTGGGTTTTGTGTGGACTGATGCTGATGTACCGGCTCAGCTGGCAGACCTTTGTGAATGGCTGCGTGTACTGGTGGTGTACCACCCTGGCACCCATGCGCGATATCATTCGCTCCCAGCCGGTCTATACGATTAATTACTACGGCAGATCACTGGAATATAATGCGGAACAAATCCTGGCCGATAAATACACTATCTGGTGTGGGGAGCAGCTGTGGACCAGTTTTGTGCTCGCTGCCGTGGTTTCTCTCGTCATCTGTATCGTGACGTTCTTTGTCGCCAGCTGGGTACTGGGCCGTCAGGGTAAACAGCAGAGCGAGGATGAGAATACCGGCGGGCGCCAGCTTTCCGATAAGCCCAAAGAAGTGGCCCGCCAGATGAAGCGTGACGGTATGGCCTCCGACATTAAAATCGGTGACTTACCGATATTGCTTAACTCCGAAATTCAGAACTTCTGTCTCCACGGTACCGTCGGTTCCGGTAAATCCGAGGTCATCCGCCGGCTGCTGAATTACGTTCGGGCCAGGGGGGACATGGCGATTATTTACGACCGCTCCTGTGAGTTTGTCAAAAGCTATTACGACCCGTCGCTGGATAAAATCCTCAACCCGCTGGATTCGCGCTGCGCCGCCTGGGATTTGTGGAAAGAGTGTCTGTCGCTGCCTGACTTCGACAACATCTCTAATACCCTTATTCCGATGGGGACCAAAGAGGACCCGTTCTGGCAGGGCTCTGGTCGCACCATCTTTGCTGAAGGCGCCTACCTGATGCGTGAGGACAAGGACCGCAGCTACGAGAAGCTGGTTGATACGATGCTCTCCATCAAAATCGACAAGCTGCGCGCCTATCTGCAGAACACGCCGGCGGCGAACCTGGTGGAAGAGAAGATTGAGAAAACCGCCATTAGTATTCGTGCGGTGCTGACCAACTACGTCAAGGCCATTCGCTACCTGCAGGGCATTGAGAAGAACGGCGAGCCGTTCACCATCAGGGACTGGATGCGCGGTGTCCGTGAGGACCGGCCCAATGGCTGGCTGTTTATTTCCTCCAATGCTGACACCCATGCCTCCCTGAAGCCGGTTATCTCGATGTGGCTGTCGATTGCCATTCGTGGCCTTCTGGCTATGGGGGAGAACCGTAACCGGCGCGTGTGGATTTTCGCTGATGAATTGCCCACGCTTCACAAATTACCTGACCTGGTCGAAATCCTTCCGGAAGCCCGTAAGTTTGGTGGCTGTTATGTCTTTGGTATTCAGTCTTATGCCCAGCTGGAAGATATCTACGGTGTTAAGCCAGCCGCCACGCTCTTTGACGTGATGAACACCCGGGCCTTCTTCCGCTCCCCGAGTAAAGAGATTGCCGAGTTTGCTGCCGGTGAAATTGGTGAGAAAGAAATCCTCAAGGCCAGCGAACAGTATTCCTACGGGGCTGACCCGGTACGTGACGGGGTGTCGACCGGGAAAGAAAAAGAGCGTGAAACGCTGGTCAGTTACTCGGATATTCAGACACTCCCGGACCTGTCCTGCTATGTCACGCTGCCCGGGCCGTATCCGGCCGTGAAGCTGGCCCTGAAGTACAAACCACGTCCGAAAATTGCCGAGGGATTTATTCAGCGCTCTCTCGATACGCGGGTGGATACACGACTCAGTGCCCTGCTGGAAGCCCGGGAAGCCGAAGGTAGTCTTGCAAGGGCGCTGTTTACGCCGGATGCACCGGCGCCTGATCCAGCTGAGAAAGACGTAAAAGTCGGGAATACACCTGAGCAAAGTCAGCCTGCGGAAAGCATCGAATCGCCTGCGACAGTCAAAGTACCGGCAACAGCCAAAACGCCGGCTGCCGATGAGATCGGTCAATCACCTGAAACTCCTGAGCCTGCGGCACCGGTCACGAAAGTGGTGACCGTTCCGTTAATCCGGCCCAGGTCTGCGACAGCAACGGGCACGGCTGCAGTTGCTACCACCGCAGCATCCACAACCAGCGCAACGACTGTGCCTGCAGGCGGGACGGAGCAGGAACTGGCGCAACAGCCTACAGAGCAGGGCCAGGACAGGCTGCCGGCCGGGATGAACGACGACGGTGTGATTGAAGATATGGATGCCTATGACGCCTGGCTGGCCGGTGAACAGACACAGCGGGATATGCAGCGACGCGAGGAGGTCAATATCAATCACAGCCACCGCCGCGATGAGCAGGATGATATTGAGATCGGAGGGAACTTCTGATGATGTCGATTGGCTCCGTAAAATCGGCGGGCAGCGCCGGTAACTACTATACGGACAAGGATAACTATTACGTTATCGGCAGCATGGATGAGCGCTGGCAGGGAAAAGGGGCTGAGGCACTGGGTCTGGAAGGGAAGCCGGTCGACAAGGCCGTGTTCACAGAGATTCTGAAAGGAAAGCTGCCGGACGGCAGCGACCTGACCCGGATGCAGGACGGCACCAACAAGCACCGCCCGGGCTACGATCTGACCTTTTCGGCGCCCAAAAGTGTCTCAGTGATGGCGATGCTGGGGGGAGACAAAAGACTTATTGACGCCCATAACCAGGCGGTGACAAAAGCGCTGCAGCAGGTGGAAACGCTGGCCGCCACCCGCGTGATGACCGATGGAAAAAGCGAAACTGTGCTGACCGGTAACCTTATTGTGGCGAAATTCACCCACGACACGAACCGTAACGAGGAGCCCCAGTTGCACACTCACGCCGTCGTCATGAATGCGACGCAGAACGGGGACAAGTGGCAGTCTCTTGGCACTGATACAGTCGGGAAAACGGGCTTTATCGAGAATGTCTACGCGAACCAGATAGCCTTCGGGAAAATCTACCGGGAGGAGCTCAAACCTCTCGTTGAGATACTTGGCTACAAAACCGAAGTCGTGGGCAAACACGGCATGTGGGAGATGAACGAGGTTCCGGTCGAGCCGTTTTCCACACGCACTCAGGAGGTCAGGGAGGCTGCGGGTCCTGACGCTTCTCTGAAGTCACGGGATGTGGCCGCCCTCGATACCCGCAAATCCAAAGCAGCCATCGATCCGGCCGAGAAGATGGTGGAATGGATGAACACGATGAAGGAGACCGGGTTTGATATGCGCAGCTACCGCGAGGATGCCGATAAGCGCGCAGCAGAGCTCGCCAGTGCGCCAGTCAGTCCGGTGAAAATGGACGGCCCTGATATCAGCGACGTGGTCACGAAAGCCATTGCCAGTCTCAGCGACCGGAAGGTGCAGTTCACCTACGCCGACCAGCTGGCCCGCACAGTCAGCCAGCTGGAAGCAAAACCCGGTGTGTTTGAGCAGGCCAGAACGGGTATCGATGCGGCGATCGAGCGCGAGCAGCTTATTCCTCTTGACCGGGAAAAAGGTCTCTTCACCTCGAATATCCACGTGCTGGATGAGCTCTCCGTGAAAGCGCTGAGCCAGGAGGTTCAGCGCCAGAACCACGTCTCTGTCACGCCGGATGCGTCTGTTGTCCGTCAGGCCCCCTTCAGCGATGCGGTCAGCGTGCTGGCTCAGGACCGGCCGGCGATGGGGATTGTCTCCGGGCAGGGTGGCGCGGCAGGTCAGCGGGAGCGGGTGGCCGAGCTGACCCTCATGGCCCGGGAGCAGGGACGCGACGTACATATTCTTGCTGCTGATAACCGCTCCCGTGATTTTCTCGCCGGGGATGCGCGGCTGGCCGGGGAGGCGGTGACCGGTAAATCCGCCCTGCAGGACGGGACCGCGTTTATCCCGGGGGGGACGCTTATCGTTGACCAGGCGGAGAAGCTGAGCCTGAAAGAGACAATTTCCCTGCTCGACGGCGCGATGCGCCATAACGTTCAGGTTCTGCTTTCTGACAGCGGCAAACGCAGCGGGACGGGGAGTGCGCTGACGGTTCTGAAGGACAGCGGCGTCAATACCTACCGCTGGCAGGGTGGACATCAGGTGACGGCAGACATCATCAGTGAGCCGGACAAAGGGGCACGCTACAGCCTGCTGGCGCAGGAATTTGCCGCCAGCGTGCGTGAGGGACAGGAAAGCGTGGCGCAAATCAGCGGGACGCGTGAACAGAATGTGCTCAACAGCGTTATCCGCGACACCCTCAAAAATGAAGGTGTGCTCGGAGAGAAGGAGATGACGGTCACCGCCCTGACGCCGGTGTGGCTGGACAGCAAAAGCCGGGGCGTGCGGGACTATTACCGCGAAGGGATGGTGATGGAGCGGTGGGACCCGGAGACCCGGAAGCATGACCGCTTTGTCATTGACCGGGTGACCGCCAGCAGCAACATGCTGACCCTGAAGGACAAAGAAGGGGAGCGCCTGGATATGAAAGTTTCCGCCGTCGACAGCCAGTGGACGTTGTTCCGGGCCGATAAACTGCCGGTGGCGGAAGGGGAGCGTCTGGCCGTGCTGGGAAAAATCCCCGATACACGGCTGAAGGGTGGTGAGAGCATCACCGTGCTCAAATCCGGGGACGGGCAGCTGACGGTGCAGCGCCCCGGGCAGAAAACCACCCAGTCGCTTTCTGTCGGCAGCAGCCCGTTCGACGGTATCAAGGTCGGGCACGGCTGGGTGGAAAGTCCCGGCAGGTCGGTCAGCGAGACGGCAACGGTTTTTGCGTCTGTGACGCAGCGTGAGCTGGATAACGCCACACTCAACCAGCTGGCGCAGAGCGGAAGTCACCTCCGGCTGTACTCCGCGCAGGATGCGGCGCGCACGATGGAGAAGCTGGCGCGACATACCGCGTTCAGCGTGGTGTCGGAGCAGTTGAAGGCCCGTTCCGGAGAGACAGACCTCGATGCGGCCATCGCACAGCAGAAGGCCGGGCTGCATACCCCGGCAGAGCAGGCCATCCACCTTTCCGTTCCCCTGCTGGAAAGCGATGACCTGACGTTTACCCGGCCACAGTTGCTGGCCACGGCGCTGGAAACCGGGGGCGGTAAGGTATCGATGGCGGATATCGACACGACCATTCAGGCACAAATCAGGTCGGGGCAGTTGCTGAATGTGAGCGTCTCTTCTGGCCACGGCAACGACCTGCTGATATCCAGGCAGACCTGGGATGCCGAGAAAAGCATCCTGACCCGGGTACTTGAAGGCAAAGACGCGGTGGCCCCCCTGATGGACCGCGTGCCGGCCAGTCTGATGACGGGCCTGACCGCCGGACAGCGGGCGTCGACCCGGATGATTCTGGAAACCCCGGACCGGTTCACGGTGGTTCAGGGGTATGCCGGGGTGGGGAAAACCACCCAGTTCCGGGCTGTCACGAGTGCCATCAGTCTGCTGCCGGAAGAGACCCGCCCGCGCGTCATCGGTCTGGCGCCGACACATCGCGCGGTCGGGGAAATGCAGAGCGCCGGCGTGGACGCGCGGACGACGGCGTCGTTCCTCCACGACACGCAGCTGCTGCTGCGCAACGGGCAGACACCCGATTTCAGCAACACGCTGTTTCTGATCGATGAGAGTTCGATGGTGGGGTTGTCAGACAAGGCGAAAGCCCTGAGCCTTATTGCGGCCGGGGGAGGTCGCGCAGTGTCCAGCGGGGATACCGACCAGCTGCAGTCCATTTCGCCGGGGCAGCCGTTCAGGCTGATGCAGCAGCGCAGCGCCGCGGATGTGGCCATCATGAAAGAGATTGTGCGCCAGGTACCTGAGCTGCGACCGGCAGTCTACAGCCTGATTGACCGGGATGTGCACCGCGCCCTGACCACCATTGAGCAGGTCACGCCGGAGCAAGTGCCGAGAAAAGAAGGCGCCTGGGCGCCGGGCAGTTCTGTGGTGGAATTCACGCGGGCACAGGAGAAGGCGATTCAGGAGGCACTGAAGAAAGGCGAAAGCGTGCCGGCAGGTCAGCCCGCGACGCTCTACGAGGCTCTGGTGAAGGACTACGCTGGTCGCACCCCGGAGGCACAGTCGCAGACGCTGGTGATCACCCATCTGAATAAGGACCGGCGGGCGCTGAACGGTCTGATCCATGACGCTCGGCGGGAGAACGGGGAAACCGGCAAAGAGGAAATCACCCTGCCGGTGCTGGTCACGAGTAACATCCGTGACGGTGAACTGCGCAGACTGTCGACCTGGACGGCTCACAAGGAGGCGGTGGCGCTGGTTGATAACGTATACCACCGTATCAGCAAAGTGGATAAGGATAATCAGCTGATCACCCTGACAGACAGTGAAGGAAAGGAGCGATTTATCTCACCCCGGGAGGCATCGGCAGAAGGCGTGACGCTCTATCGCCGGGAAGATATCACCGTGTCTGAGGGGGACCGAATGCGCTTCAGCAAAAGTGACCCGGAGCGCGGCTATGTGGCCAACAGCGTGTGGGAGGTAAAATCCGTCTCAGGTGACAGTGTCACGTTGTCGGACGGCAAAACCTCCCGGACACTGAACCCGAAGGCCGACGAGGCGCAACGCCATATTGATCTGGCGTATGCCATTACCGCTCACGGGGCCCAGGGGGCCAGTGAACCGTTTGCCATCGCGCTGGAGGGCGTGGCGGAGGGCCGAAAAGCGATGGCCAGCTTCGAATCCGCCTATGTCGGGTTATCGCGTATGAAACAGCATGTTCAGGTCTATACCGACAGCCGGGAGGGCTGGATAAAAGCAATTAATGCCTCGCCCTCGAAAGCGACGGCGCACGATATTCTTGCGCCGCGTAATGACCGGGCGGTACACACTGCGGAGCAGCTGTTCAGCCGTGCGCGACCGATGAATGAAACCGCGGCAGGCCGCGCGGCGCTGCAGCAGTCCGGCCTTGCGAAGGGGATATCGCCCGGAAAATTCATTTCGCCCGGAAAACAGTATCCGCAGCCCCACGTGGCGCTGCCGGTGTATGACAAGAACGGGAAAGAAGCCGGGATCTGGCTCAGTTCGCTGACGGACAGCGACGGCCGCCTGCAGGTGATGGGGGGCGAGGGACGGGTGATGGGCAATGAAGATGCCCGCTTTGTGGCGCTGCAGGGGAGCCGGAACGGCGAGAGCCTGCTGGCCGGGAATATGGGAGAGGGCGTCAGGGTCGCCCGCGATAACCCTGACAGCGGCGTGGTAGTGCGCCTTGCTGGCGATGACCGCCCCTGGAATCCGGGCGCCATCACCGGCGGACGCGTCTGGGCAGATCCGATACCGGTAGTTTCACCGGAGGCGGCAGGAACTGACATTCCGCTTCCGCCAGAAGTGCTGGCACAGCGGGCCGCGGAAGAGGCGCAGCGTCAGAATATGGAGAAACAGGCGGAACAGACTGCCCGGGAAGTGGCCGGGGACGGGCGTAAAGCCGGCGAATCTGAAGACCGGGTAAAAGAGGTCATCGGAGACGTCATTCGCGGTCTGGAGCGCGAAAAACCGGGTGAAGAGAAGATGACCCTGCCCGACGATCCACAGACCCGGAAACAGGAAGCGGCCGTTCAGCAGGTGGCTCAGGAGAGCCTTCAGCGGGAGCGCCTGCAGCAGATGGAGCGCGATATGGTTCGTGATCTCAATCGTGAGAAAACGCTCGGGGGCGACTGACGCGCCTGCGGCTTGTCTGCCCCGGCATCCTTCCCGATTAAAAATCGGGCACCCTGCCGGGGCGCGATGTAAGGGATAAAAAGGACATAAAGATGACAACACATGTAATGCGCCTCAGTGCCGCTGACCGCTGGCTGCAGGCACTCCTGACCTGGACGCCCGGGCAGACGGATATGATTAAAACGGTGGCCCTGGTCCTGATGGTCACCGACCATGCAGGCTTATTGCTGGCCCACAATAACGAGATCATGCGCCTGCTGGGGCGGGGATGTTTTCCGCTGTTCGGTCTGGTGTGGGGGGTGAACCTGGCGCGGCACGGCCAAATTCGCCAGTCGCAGCTGAACAGTCTGTGGGGCTGGGCGTTGGTCGCCCAGGTGTCTTTTATGCTGATTGGATATCCGTGGTACACGGGGAATATTCTGTTTGCCTTTGCGGTGACCGGCCAGGCCCTGCGGTGGTTCAGCCAGCCTTCCCGGCAATATGTTCTGCTGGCCATGACACTCCTGGCGGCGTGGATACCGCTGTCATCCGGCAGCTACGGTGCGGCCGGGGTGGGCATGCTTATCGCCGGCTGGTTTCTCTGTCGGGCAGAACGTGCTACGGAACGGCTGGGATACGGCGTGCTGTGGGCCATCATGGTGTTATTGATGAACCCGAACGACGTGAGTGAGTCGGTGGCCGGGTTGACCATTGCGCTGCTGGCATTGATGGTGTGTTCATCTGCCGGGGAACGTGTGAAACGTTTCTGGCCACGTCATTTCTTCGTGATGTTCTATGCCGTGCATCTGGCGGTGCTGGGTATCGTTGTCTCGATGTAAAAAAGCCCGGACATCAGTCCGGGCAGCAATTGCGCAGACATCTAATATTAGGATAAACGGGGCCTACGCCCTGAAAGGATGCGCTTTTGACCGTGTTCACGTATCTTATAGTCTGGTTCCTGTCAGATAAAAAACCTTGTTATGACTGAAGAAAAACGCCCTGTACTGAGTCTGAAAAGAAAGCCGGCAGCGGATACCGCGGCGACCGGGACCCCTGAGACGCCCGTAGTGGTACGGCGTAAAAAAGTGGTGGTGGTCACGACGCCTCCGGCCTGGAAGGTAAAGAAGGAGAAGCTGGAGCGGGCCAAAAAGGCTGACGAAGCCGCAGCACGTGAATCTGCGCCGGTGGTCAACGCGGTAAAGCCACCGCCTCCGGTCCGATATCTGCGCCTGCTGCCGCCGGAACAGGCCATCATGACTTTGAAGGCGTTCTGGCCACAGTTGTTCGACGGTAATGTGCCACGTCTGCTGGCGACGGGGATGCGTGATCATCTGTTTGCGGACATTACGCAACGCAACCTCCCGCTGTCGCATAAACAGGTGATTAAGTGCCTGAAAAGCCTGACGCGTTCAGAAGAGTATCTTTCCCTGATGCAGGCTGGCGCTCCCCGGTATGACCTGCAGGGAAATATTGTGGCGACCGTGACGCCAGAAGAAGAAAACTATGCCCGTGAACGGAGAGTGCGCCAGAGCCGCCTGAGTGCCCGAATACAGAGTCAGACGCTTTAATTCATTCTCTGCCACAAATAAATTTATCTGTAAATGCTCCTGCTAAAGAATTTAACCTCTTTAGCAGTCGGGCATTCTTTTATCTACACTGAAACTTTTAAAGGAATAAAAATGAAACGTAAAATATATTTGCTGCTTCCATTTATTTTCGCCACCTTTGTTAATAACAGCGTTGCTCAAGAGGGTAATGGTGCCAACTTACTGATTTAGTGTACGATGGTGTTTTTGAGGTGCTCCCGTGGCTTACATCTCCATCAGTTGTCCCTCCTGCTCAGCTACTGAAGGCGTGGTGCGTAACGGTAAAAGTACTGCCGGACATCAGCGCTATCTCTGCTCTCACTGCCGTAAAACATGGCAGCTACAGTTCACTTACACCGCCTCTCAGCCCGGTACACACCAGAAAATTATTGATATGGCCATGAATGGCGTCGGATGTCGCGCCAGTGCACGCATTATGGGCGTTGGCCTCAACACGATTTTACGACACTTAAAAAACTCAGGCCGCAGTCGGTAAACTCACGCATACAGCCGGGCAGTGACGTCATCGTCTGCGCGGAAATGGACGAACATTGGGGCTATGTCGGGGCTAAATCGCGCCAGCGCTGGCTGTTTTACGCGTATGACAGGCTCCGGAAGACGGTTTGCGCACGTATTCGGTGAACGCACTATGGCGACGCTGGGGCGTCTTATGAGCCTGCTGTCACCCTTTGACGTGGTGATATGGATGACGGATGGCTGGCCGCTGTATGAATCCCGCCTGAAGGGAAAGCTGCACGTAATCAGCAAGCGATATACGCAGCGAATTGAGCGGCATAACCTGAATCTGAGGCAGCACCTGGCACGGCTGGGACGGAAGTCGCTGTCGCTCTCAAAATCGGTGGATCTGCATGACAAAGTCATCGGGCATTATCTGAACATAAAACACTATCAATAAGTTGGAGTCATTACCCTTTTTTCAACTTCTGATGGATGCGAGTGATTGAACTCATACATTAATGTTTTCCCACGAAGTCTTTTTTCAGGTAAGCCTTCGCACATATCGGTAAATAGCTTGCCTGCTTTTATTTTTTCTGTCATCGACATGTTCATTTTTAACATTCCGTCCTGATAAGTTGGTCGGATAAGGCGCTCGCGCCGTATCCGACATTAATTTCTTAAGCGACTTCATTCACCTTGCGACGCAGCAGGGAAAGTGGGCCGGGGCCGCTAAGCGTGAACACGGAAATTAAGGTGAAGCCCAGCGCCACCAGACCCAGCACCAGGTAAGCGCCCTGGAAACCGATGCTTTCATACATATTGCCCGCCAGAATAGACATAAAAATCATCGCCAGTTGCTTAAAGAAGCAGAAACAGACCAGATAAATCGTCGCTGAAAAACGCACTTCAAACTGGCTGGTAATATATTTAAAGCAGCCCACCAGCAGGAACGGTACTTCAAACATATGCAGCGTTTTCAGAATAACCACTTCCAGTGCTGAGGTAGCGAACGATGAGCCAATAATACGTACTGACATAATAGTGCCAGCCAGCAGCAGGGCGTTTTTCCCACCGATGCGATTAATGATCAGTGGCGCAAAAAACATAATCGAGGCGTTAAGTAATTCGCCCATTGTCGTTACGTAGCCAAATACCCGCGTACCCTGTTCACCGGTAGCAAAGAACGAAGTAAAGAAATTAGCAAACTGTTGGTCAAAAACATCGTAGGTGCAGGAAACGCCAATAACATACAGTGACAAAAACCACAGTTTTGGCTGTCTGAACAGTTCCAGCGCCAGCTTAAGGCTAAATGCCGAATGGTTGGCACCTACCGCATTGGCAACCGTGGCAGAAGAGGGCGCATCCGTTTTGGCGAAAAAGAGTAAAACGGCGAGGATGAATGCACAGCCAGAACCCAGCCAGAAAACAAACTGATTATTGATGGTGAACATGATGCCGACAATCGAGGCACACAGCGCCCAGCCAACACAGCCAAACATCCGCGCGCGACCAAATTCGAAATTACTGCGACGGCTGACTTTCTCGATAAATGCCTCTACTGCTGGCGCACCGGCGTTAAAACAAAAGCCTAGATAAATACCACCAACAATCGATCCTACTAAAATGTTGTATTGTAACAGTGGCCCGAAGATAAAAATAAAGAACGGCGCAAACATCACTAACATGCCGGTAATAATCCACAGCAGGTATTTGCGCAGCCCGAGTTTGTCAGAAAGCAGACCAAAAAGCGGTTGGAATAATAGCGAGAACAGAGAAATAGCGGCAAAAATAATACCCGTATCACTTTTGCTGATATGGTTGATGTCATGTAGCCAAATCGGGAAAAACGGGAAGTAGGCTCCCATGATAAAAAAGTAAAAGAAAAAGAATAAACCGAACATCCAAAAGTTTGTGTTTTTTAAATAGTACATAATGGATTTCCTTACGCGAAATACGGGCAGACATGGCCTGCCCGGTTATTATTATTTTTGACACCAGAGCAACTGGTAATGGTAGCTACCGGCGCTAAGCTGGAATTCCGCCGACACTGACGGGCTCCAGGAGTCGTCGCCACCAATCCCCATATGGAAACCGTCGATATTCAGCCATGTGCCTTCTTCCGCATGCAGCAGATGGCGATGGCTGGTTTCCATCAGTTGCTGTTGACTGTAGCGGCTGATGTTGAACTGGAAGTCGCCGCGCCACTGGTGTGGGCCATAATTCAATTCGCGCGTCCCGCAGCGCAGACCGTTTTCGCTCGGGAAGACGTACGGGGTATACATGTCTGACAATGGCAGATCCCAGCGGTCAAAACAGGCCGCAGTAAGGCGGTCGGGATAGTTTTCTTGCGGCCCTAATCCGAGCCAGTTTACCCGCTCTGCTACCTGCGCCAGCTGGCAGGTCAGGCCAATCCGCGCCGGATGTGGCGTATTGCTCGCCACTTCAACATCAACGGTAATCGCCATTTGACCACTTCCATCAATCCGGTAGGTTTTCCGGCTGATAAATAAGGTTTTCCCCTGATGCTGCCACGCGTGGACCGTGGTAATCAGCACCGCGTCGGCAAGTGTATCTGCCGTGCACTGCAACAACGCTGCTTCGGCCTGGTAATGGCCCGCCGCCTTCCAGCGTTCGACCCAGGCGTTAGGGTCAATGCGGGTCGTTTCACTTACGCCAATGTCATTATCCAGCGGTGCACGGGTGAATTGATCGCGCAGCGGCGTCAGCAGTTGTTTTTCATCGCCGATCCACATTTGTGAAAGAAGACCTGACAACCGGTTAAATTGCCAACGCTTATTACCAAGTTCGATGCAAAAATCCGTTTCGCTGGTGGTCAGTTGCGGGATGGCGTGGGGCGCGGAGGGTTGTGTCACGCTGAGGTTTTCCGCCAGACGCCATTGCTGCCAGGCGCTGATGTGCCCGGCTGCTGACCATGTGGTCGCGTTCGGTTGCACTACGTGAACCGTTAGCCAGAGTTGCCCGGTGCTCTCCGGCTGCGGTAGTTCAGGCAGTTCAATCAACTGTTTTCCTTGTGGAGCGACATCCAGAGGCACTTCACCGCTTGTCAGCAGCTTGCCATCCAGCGCCACCATCCAGCGCAGGAGCTCGTTATCGCTATGACGGAACAGGTATTCGCTGGTCACTTCGATGGTTTGCCCGGATAAACGGAACTGGAAAAACTGCTGCTGGTGTTTTGCTTCTGTCAGCGCTGGATGCGGCGTGCGGTCTGCAAAGACCAGACCGTTCATGCAGAACTGGCGATCGTTCGGCGTATCGCCAAAATCACCGCCGTAAGCCGACCACGGGTTGCCGTTTTCATCATATTTAATCAGCGATTGATCGACCCAGTCCCAGACGAAGCCGCCCTGTAAACGGGGGTATTGACGAAACGCCTGCCAGTATTTAGCGAAGCCACCAAGACTGTTACCCATTGCGTGGGCATATTCGCAAAGGATCAGCGGACGCAGTTCTCCAGGCAGCGAAAGCCATTTTTTGATGGACCATTTCGGCACAGCCGGGAAGGGCTGGTCTTCATCCACACGCGCGTACATCGGGCAAATAATATCGGTTGCGGAGGTGTCGGCTCCGCCGCCTTCATACTGTACCGGGCGGGAAGGATCGACAGATTTAATCCAGCGATAGAGCGCATCGTGATTAGCACCGTGGCCTGATTCATTCCCCAGCGACCAGATGATCACACTCGGGTGATTACGATCGCGCTGCACCATTCGCGTTACGCGTTCGCTCATCGCGGGTAGCCAGAGCGGATCATCGGTCAGACGATTCATTGGCACCATGCCGTGGGTTTCAATATTGGCTTCATCCACCACGTACAGGCCGTAGCGGTCGCACAACGTGTACCACAGCGGATGATTCGGATAATGCGAACAGCGCACGGCGTTAAAGTTGTTCTGCTTCATCAGCAGGATATCCTGCACCATCGTCTGCTCATCCATGACCTGACCATGCAGAGGATGATGCTCGTGACGGTTAACACCGCGAATCAACAACGGCTTGCCGTTCAGCAGCAGCAGGCCATTTTCAATCCGCACCTCGCGGAAACCGACATCGCAGGCTTCTGCTTCAATTAGCATGCCGTCGGCGGTGTGCAGTTCAATCACCGCACGGTAGAGATTCGGGATTTCGGCGCTCCACAGCGCCGGGTTTTCGACGTTCAGACGTAGCGTGACGCGATTGGCATAACCGCCACGCTCATCGATAATTTCACCGCCGAAAGGCGCGGTGCCGCTGGCGACCTGTGTTTCACCCTGCCACAAAGAAACCGTCACCCTCAGCTCATCGCGCAGCACGCCGTACATCTGAACTTTTGCCTCCAGTACAGCGCGGCTGAAATCATCATTAAAGTGAGTAACAACATGGAAATC
Organism: Klebsiella sp. HC6; assembly: GCF_022605325.1. Classification (NCBI taxonomy): domain Bacteria; kingdom Pseudomonadati; phylum Pseudomonadota; class Gammaproteobacteria; order Enterobacterales; family Enterobacteriaceae; genus Klebsiella; species Klebsiella sp. HC6. The sequence goes on along the minus strand of NZ_CP093277.1, from coordinate 41,446 downwards.
GCTGATTTGTGTGGTCGGTTTGTGCAGCAACGAGACGTCACGGAAAATGCCGCTCATCCGCCACATATCCTGATCTTCCAGATAATTGCCGTTACTCCAGCGCAGCACCATCACCGCGAGGCGGTTTTCTCCGGCGTGTAAAAATGCGCTCAGGTCAAATTCAGACGGCAAACGACTGTCCTGTCCGTAACCGACCCAGCGCCCGTTGCACCACAAATGAAACGCCGAGTTAACACCATCAAAAATAATTCGCGTCTGGCCTTCCTGTAGCCAGCTTTCATCAATATTAAATGTGAGCGAGTAACAACCCGTCGGATTCTCCGTGGGAACATACGGCGGATTGACCGCAATGGGATAGGTCACGTTGGTGTAGATAGGCGCATCGTAACCGTGCATCTGCCAGTTTGAGGGGACGATGACAGTATCGGCGTCAGGAAGATCACGCTCCAGCCAGCTTTCTGGTACCGCTTCTGGTGCCGGAAACCAGGCAAAGCGCCATTCACCATTCAGGCTGCGCGACTCTTGGGAAGGGCGATCGGTGCGAGCCTCTTCGCTATTACGCCAGCTGGCGAAAGGGGGATGTGCCGCAAGGCGATTAAGTTGGGTAACGCCAGGGTTTTCCCAGTCACGACGTTGTAATACGACGGCCAGTGAATCCGTAATCATTGTCATAGTTGTATCCTGTGTGAATTGTTATCCGCTCACATTTTCGCATAACATACGAGCCGGACACATAGAGTGTAAAGCCTGGGGTGCCTAATGAGTGAGCTGACTCACATTAATTGCGTTGCGCTCACTGCCCGCTTTCAAGTCGGGAAACTTGTCGTGCCAGCTGCATTAAGGAATCTGCCAACGTGCGGGGAGAGGTGGTTTGCGTATTGGGCGGTAGGGTGGTTTTTCTTTTCACCAGTGAGACGGGCAACAGCTGATTGCTCTTCACCGCCTGGCCCTGAGAGAGTTTCAGCAAGCGGTCCACGCTAGTTTTCCCCAGCAGGCGAAAATCCTGTTTGATGGTGGTTAACGGCGGGATATAACACGAGCTGTCTTCGGTATCGTCGTATCCCACTACCGAGATATCCGCACCAACGCGCAGCCCGGACTCGGTAATAGCGCGCATTGCGCCCAGCGCCATCTGATCGTTGGCAACCAGCATCGCAGTGGGAACGATGCCCTCATTCAGCATTTGCATAGTTTGTTGAAAACCGGACATGGCACTCCAGTCGCCTTCCCGTTCCGCTATCGGATGAATTTGATTGCGTGTGAGATATTTATGCCAGTCCGCCAGACGCAGACGCGCCGAGACAGAACTTAATGGACCGGCTAACAACGCGATTTGCTGGTGACCCAATGCGATCAGATGCTCCACGCCCAGTCGCGTACCGTCTTCATGGGAAAAAATAATACTGTTGATGGGAGTCTGGTCAGAGACATCAAGAAATAGGGCCGGAACATTAGCGCAGGCAGCTTCCACAGCAATGGCATCCTCGTCATCCAGCGGATAGTTAATGATCAGACCACTGACGCGTTGCGCGAGAAGGTTATGTACCGCCGCTTTACAGGCTTCGACGCTGCTTCGTTCTACCATCGACACCACCACGCTGGCACCCAGTTGATCGGCGCGAGATTTAATCGCCGCGACAATTTGCGACGGCGCGTGCAGGGCCAGACTGGAGGTAGCAACGCCAATCAGCAACGACTGTTTGCCCGCCAGTTGTTGTGCCACGCGGTTGGGAATGTAGTTCAGCTGCGCCATCGCCGCTTCCACCTTTTCCCGCGTTTTCGCAGAGACGTGGCTGGCCTGGTTCACCACGCGGGAAACGGTCTGATAAGAGACACCGGCATACTCTGCGACATCGTATAGCGTTACTGGTTTCACATTTACCACCCTGAATTGACTCTCTTCGGGTGCTATCATGCCATACCACGAAATGTTTTGCGCCATTCGGAGGGGGCACGCCGAAGTGAGATTCAAAATGCCGACGGCTTTGTTGAATAAATAAGATTTCTTGCGAACGACCCTGTAGCTGGCTGGATTTTCAGGCAATACGCACGCTTTCTGGCATCCCAGCCTTTGTCATCCTGTTCAACGCACGCACCATGGCCATAGCTTCCGCTACCTGACCATCGTAGTCACGCAGCGTCAGTGAATCTCCCAACAACTGCTTCATTCTGTACATTGCCGTTTCCGCTATCGAGCGACGGTTATATTCCGTTGTCCATTTCCACCGTGCATTGCTTCCGCTCAGCCGCTGATTAGCAACGGCACGGTTGCGGTCTGCGTACTCACCGGGCTAGTAACCTGCTCCTTTTCGGGGAGGAATAAGCGCGCTGATTTTTTTGCGGCGCAGTTCATCGTGACAGAGCCGGGTATCGTAAGCCCCGTCTGCCGCGGCTGCCCTGATTTTTCTGTGAGTCTGCCGGATAAGGCCCGGGAAGGCTTCTGAGTCCGTGACGTTATTCAGCGACAGGTCTGCACAGACAACTTCATGTGTGTTGCTGTCAACAGCAAGATGCAACTTTCGCCAGATACGACGGCGCTCTTTGCCGTGCTTTCTGACTTTCCATTCGCCTTCACCAAAGACCTTCAGCCCGGTGGAATCAATCACCAGGTGTGCGATTTCACCCCGGGTGGACGTTTTGAAACTGACATTAACCGACTTTGCCCGCTTACTGACACTGGTGTAATCCGGGCAGCGCAACGGAACGTTCATCAGGGCAAAAATGGAATCAATAAAACCCTGCGCAGCCCGCAGGGTCAGCCGGAATACGCGTTTAATCACCAGAACGGTGGTGATGGCGAGATCAGAATAGCGCTGGGGCCTTCCTCGTGATGAAGGCGTTGCCGACTCATACCAGGCCTGAATCGCCTCATCATCCAGCCAGAAAGTGAGGGAGCCACGGTTGATGAGAGCTTTGTTGTAGGTGGACCAGTTGGTGATTCTGAACTTTTGCTTTGCCACGGAATGGTCTGTGTTGTCGGGAGGATGCGTGATCTGATCCTTCAACTCAGCAAAAGTTCGATTTATTCAACAAAGCCATTTAGATCATGACACACATATTACAAAGCCGGCCAAAATAATCAGCACCAGAAGGTGCTGATATATTGATGCATTCTACATTAGGCATGCTTATCTGCTATTTTTCTATAATGTTATGCTCAGGACCATAAGGGAAATGGGTAATGTTCTCTGCTGCATTTTCGGTGACAACCAGGATATCGTGTTCGCGATAACCGCCGTGTCCCGGCATGTTCTCTGGCAGCATTATCATCGGTTCCATTGAGACTACCATTCCCGGCGCTAAAACGGTTTCAATATCCTCGCGTAATTCTAAACCGGCTTCGCGGCCATAATAGTGGCTCAGTACGCCGAAGGAGTGACCATAGCCAAAAGTCCGATACTGCAGCAGGTCATGCTCGCGATAAATTTCATTAAGCGAGGCGGCGATATCGCAACAACGGGCGCCAGGGCGGATGAGCGCCTGCCCACGGCGGTGCACCTCACAGTTGATCTCCCAATGACGCAATTGCTCATCGCTAGGCTGACCGAGGAACAGCGTACGCTCCAGCGCGGTATAGTAGCCGGCAATCATGGGAAAACAGTTCAGTGATAAAATATCCCCTTGCTTGAGGCGACGGGTCGTCACCGGATGGTGAGCACCGTCGGTATTCAGGCCAGACTGAAACCACGTCCAGGTATCGCGCAATTCAACATGCGGCAAACGTTTCGCAATTTCCCGGGTCATCGCCGAGGTGGCTGCCAGGGCAACGTCATACTCCGGAACATCTTCGGCAATCGCTGCGACGCATGCCGCGCCGCCGAGGTCGGCGACCTGAGCACCAATTTTAATCAGCGCAATCTCTTCGGCAGACTTAATCATGCGCATACGCATCGTCGCCGGTGCAATATCAATAAACTGTGTCTGAGAAAGGTAATAGCAAAATTTAGCGCGCTGTTCGATCGTTACATGATCGCCCTCCAGTGCAATCCGCCGGCTATTATCAGGAACCACTTTACGTACTGCACGGTAATAATTATCGCGCTGCCAGTCCGTGTAAACGATATTTGCACCGTAGCTGCGGCGCCATCCCTGACCTCCATCGATATTGGTGGTAATTAAAAATGACTGGCTCGGTGTCACCACCAGGGCATACTGGCGACCAAAACTACAATATAAAAAATCGCCGTAGTAATTAATATTATGAATCGAGGTTAAAATAACTGCATCAATGCTGTCTGCTTCCATGGTGGCGCGTAATCCCGACAGTCGGCGCTGCATTTCATGGGAGCTGAACGTTCCTTTAACTTTTTGCCCATTAGCTAATTCAATAATATCTGGCATGCTCATAATAAACTCCGTCGTTGATAATGGCGTGATGCCATCATCTGGAAAATGATATCTTGCTACAAACGGAGATTATTAATTTGCCGTCATTAGCCGGCCTTATGCAGCGTATATTCACTGAGAATTTGCGTTCGCTCTGCAATATGACGTGCGGTTTCTTCTGTCAGCCAGTTAATCAACGCCTGAACGCGTGGCCGTTTCTCATTATTACGCGGGCAGGTTAACCACACCTGTCCGTCTTCGACAATATCGGTAAAAGGGCGAATCAGTGCGCCATTGCTCACTTCCGTCGCACACAAAGAGTGACGGCTTAAGGCGATTCCTTGGCCGGCGCAGGCGGCCTGGAGTACGAGGTCGGCGCGGGAAAATCCGGTTCCCGCCTCGACATTCAGGTCATAGAGCCCGAGGCGGGCAAAATAGGAGCGCCAATGGGTGCTATAGGCATTTTGCGGCATGGAATCATGCAGTAAGCGCAAACCACAGAGTTCGCTGTAACTGCGCAGATGCCGTGTTTTCAACAAATCCGGGCTGATCACGGGATAGATCACATCGTTGAACAGATGCCGTTGAATTAGATTTTTATCATCAACCCAAAAAGGAGTGATGGCGATATCGACCGCGTCAGATTTAAAATTGGCGGGCGTCATATCGGCATCAATTTCCAGGCTGATAGGGTACTGATCATAAAACTGATGCAATCGGGGAAGCAGCCATTTGGTGGCAAAGGACGGCATAACCCGAATCTTTATGGTGCCCTCAAGGGTTTCTTCACCGGTTTGGTGCAACGTAGTTTCGAGGATGGCAAAGGCCTGGCGCACTCCGATAAACAGTTGTTCACCCTGCGGGGTTAAGCGTAGTCCCGCGGGAGTGCGGTGAAAGACCAGATAGCCAAGCTGCTGCTCAAGCGATTGAATTTTTTGGCTTACTGCACTCTGAGTAAGAAAAAGATCCTGCGCGGCACGGGTAAAACTGAGATTGCGCGCTGCGGCATCAAAGTAGCGTAAACCGTCGAGAGACGGCAAACCTGGTTTTCGTTGCATCATCGGTTTCTCTGTTGCTAAATAACCTGTAATAAGCACTATTCATGCCAAAATCACCATTAGCCGTGCTAATAGTTATCAGTTAGAAACCACCGTTTGTCGCCGCTCAGCGAATGAATAAATATTATCAGCGTCATTCAAACTCGCGGAGAAACACTGATGAAAAATAAACTGTGGCTATTACTTTCAATGTCTGCCTTACAACTTTCACCATTATTGATATCTACGGCCCAGGCTGATTTACTGGATGATATTAAGCAAAAAAAAGAAATAGTGATTGCCACCGAAGCGCGCTATGCCCCTTTTGAAATGCTTGAAGATGGCAAAATAGTCGGTCTGGGAAAAGATATTCTCACGGAAGTGATGAAAGGATTACCCGGGGTGAAAGTGGTTCAGCTGGATATTCCATTTCAAGGGATTTTACCCGGTCTGGAAAGCAAACGATTTGACTTTGTGGCAACCTCTTTAACCATCACTCGCGATCGTGAAGCAAAATTTGCTTTTACCGCTCCCTTTTCTGACGCCAGCGTGGCCATTCTGAAACGCAAAGGGGATAGCCGCATTAATAGCGCCAAAGATCTCCAGGGCATGATTGTCGCCAGCCAGGCCGGGGCGCCGCAAATTGCGGTGCTAAAAGAATATGAAGCATCGGTACTTAAACCCACCACCGGTCACGGCGTTAAAGAAATAAAAGCCTTTATTGATTATAACGAAGCCTATGCGGCATTAGCGGCGCACCGTGTTGATGCGGTTGTGCAATCGCTGCCGAACCTCGCGCCGTTGGTGAAGACCCGTGGTGATACGTTTGAAATTGTACGCCCACCGTTTGGCCCGGCCACCTGGTACGCATGGGCCGGAAGAAAGGATGCGGATAGCGCCTCACTGGTTAAATTTATCAGCGACGGCATTGTGCAGTTGAATAAATCGGGAAAACTGGCGCAGCTACAAACGAAGTGGCTGGGTTTTTCTATGGCCGTTCCTGAGCAAGTTCCGACCCCGGCAAACTAATTTGATGGATACTGGAGGGCAATATGTTTGATATTTCAGTGGTGTTTCCCTATTTCCCTCAGCTATTAATTGGCGTGCTCAGTACTCTGGCTGTATCGCTGAGCGCGATTGTCATAGGATTGATCCTTGGTTGGTTAATTTGCCTGGGGTTAAACTCTCCGCGGCGTCTCGTGCGTTGTTTTTGCAAAACCTATGTCAGTTTTTATCGTGGAACGCCGTTACTGGTCCAGTTGATATTAATATTTTATGCTTTGCCAGCCGTAGGGATCACGCTTTCACCATTGCTGGCGGCGGTTATGGCTCTCTCATTAAATACCGCTGCCTTTCAAGGAGAAATTCTTCGGGCTGGCTTTAAAATGTTGCCAAAAGGGCAACTGGAGGCGGCACGAGATTTTGGTTTTTCAGCAGCGCAAACGCTGTTTTATATTCAGATGCCGCAGGTGTTGCGCGCCATGATGCCGGCTTTGATTAATGAAACCATCGATATTATCAAAAATTCGGCATTGGTCTCGGTGGTGGCGGTCCATGAGTTGATGAGAGTGACTCAAACGCTGGCCTCCACCACCTATCGGCCGCTGGAGTTTTATACGGCATGCGGTCTCCTTTATTTTCTGACCTCGTGGGGGCTGAGTATTGTTGGCGCCAGGTTAGAGAAAAACCGTTCATCTTCGGCTCAAAGGGTATTAGCACAATGAATGTTGAAATACTTTTTACCTATAAAGATGCCATTGCTGCCGGTATTTTAATGACCCTAAAAATGAGTCTCGGCGGTATCCTGCTGGGGCTGGCGATCGGGCTGTGTTTTTTTATTCTCGAAAGACAAAAACCGGCTTTATTTAATGTAATATATCATGCATGGATTAATGTGTTTCGCGGCACGCCGTTACTGGTGCAGCTCTTTTTAGTCTTTTATGGTGGTCCCTATATTGGTATTAATCTCGAGGCGCAACAGGTCGGGGTACTGTGCCTGGGATGTTATGGTTCCGCTTATTTTGCGGAAATATTTCGTGCGGGTCGCAATGCTGTCTCAGGTGGGCAAGTTGAAGCGGCGGCAGACCTGGGGTTAAGTCCATGGCAAATATTTACTTTCATTGTCTGGCCGCAAATGCTCGCGCGTATTATCCAGCCATTGATTGGCCAGAGCGTCATTTTGGTAAAAGAGTCGTCGGTGCTATCCATTATTACGGTCGGTGAACTCACCAATACCGCCATGACCATTGCTAACCAGACTTATGCGATGGTTGAAATCTACGCCTTAATGGCCATTGTTTATTGGGGGATCGCGATCGGTATCTCCCGTCTGGGTAATAAAATAGAGCGCCATTATTCTTATTCTCAATTAAGCCGAGGTTAATACTATGCGTGATTATGCTATTGAGATTAACAACCTCAATAAACATTATGGCGAAAACCATGTTCTACGTGGCATCGATGTCAGCATTTCTCCCGGAGAAGTCATCTGCGTGATTGGTGGCTCAGGGTCGGGTAAATCCACGCTGTTACGCTGTATTAACTTTTTGGAAGATTATAGCTCCGGCAGCATTGTGGTGAATGGCGAGAACGTCGGCTATGAACCTCTCGGCGGGGAAAAACGCCGGCGTTTAAGCGACAAGGAAAACCGTCAGGCTTTACGCGACGTCTGTATGGTCTTTCAGCAGTTTAATCTGTGGCCGCATATGACGGTACTCGATAACGTAGCCACGCCGTTGCGGCGGGTTAAAAAGGTCTCCCGTGAAGCAGCCTACGCCGAAGCGAAAACGCAACTGGCACGGGTTGGTCTGGCAGACAAAGCCGATAGCTGGCCCGCGATGTTATCCGGTGGTCAGCAGCAGCGCGTTGCCATCGCCCGGGCATTGACCATGAAACCCGCCATTATGCTGTTCGATGAACCGACTTCAGCGCTTGATCCGGAGCTGGTCGGGGAGGTACTAAAGGTCATCCGCAATCTTGCCGATGATGGTATGACCATGATGATTGTGACCCATGAGATGGGGTTTGCCGCTAAAGTCTCCGATCGGGTGCTGTTTCTTGCCGATGGCTGCATTGAAGAGCAGGGAGCACCGGCGCAACTGTTCCATCAGCCGAAAAGCCCGCGGCTGCAGTATTTTTTGTCGTCGTGGAGTGAGCGCCAGTCGGGGGCTAGATTACCTGAAACGGCATTGCAGGAGTCAGCATGAAGCAAGGGATTACATTTGGCGTACTCGCTGGCGCATGCTGGGGATTCATCTTCCTGCCACCGGTACTGCTACCCGAGATCTCACCACTGCTGTTAACCTGCGGTCGCTTTGCTACCTATGGGATACTGGCGGCAATATTACTTATACCTCAATGGCGCAACATTGCCCGTGTATGGCATCATCGCGATCTGCTGACGCTAATCCGTCTTTCGCTGATGAGCAATGTCCTCTATTTTCTGCTCGTCGCGGTGGCCGTACAGCAGGTCGGTATTGCCGCGACATCCTTAGTGATAGGTTTAATTCCTGTGATGGTTCCGGTGCTTGGTCGCAGGGACCAGCATGCTCCGCCCTTCAGGCAATTATTGCTGCCGATGACGGCTATCATTGCTGGTGTGGTGCTGATTAATCTGCATGCGATACAAACATCCTCGCACCAAGTTACAGAAGGAAAACGGCAGATACTAGGGATCCTTTGTGCCTTCGCTGCATTACTGTGCTGGAGCCGTTACGCTGTCGAGAACTCCCGCTGTCTGAAAAAACTCCCTTACAACAGTAACCAGTGGTCTCTCCTGATAGGCCTGTGTACGGGATGTATTTCGGTACTGCTATGGCTCATCGCCAGTATATTCAGGTTTTCTGCAGTTGACTTGTCGTTACCGGAAAACACTCAAACGCTCTTTTGGATAACGAACATGATGTTAGCCGTGGTCTCCTCATGGCTGGGATATCTGGCGTGGAATCTCTGTTCCCGGCGTCTTCCGGTATCACTGACAGGGCAGATGGTGGTTTTTGAAACCCTTTTCGCGCTGCTATATGGTTTTATCTATTCACAGCGCATTCCGGATCTACAGGAAAGTGCCGCCATTACGCTGTTAATTGGTGGGGTTATGTTTACGTTACATTACCATCAGCACAATCATGGCGGCTACGTGAGTAATAATTCAGAAGTCAATCGGAGTTGATTATGGCTTAACCAGATTCTCGTACATGAATAGACTGGCCCCTGGAATCTTCAGACAGTTGGTATCACTTAAGTTATTGATAGTATTAATACTCATTTTTAGTCTAGTCGCTGGAATCCGGATAATTGATGTTTTAGGACCAGACAAGGGCAGACGGCGCAGCGTTCAGGAAAAAATCGCCATTGTTCAGCAGAGCTTTGATCCCGGCATGCCGGTGTCGCTGCTAGTCAGCTCTTCCTGTGGCGCAAGCAGTATCAGGAAGGCAGCCTCACCGCCGATGCCGCTGGTCAACAGGTTATGCCCGCGTCGGAGCTAGACTCTGCGATGAAGCAAATTAAAGAACTGGAGCGCCTGCTGGGCAAGATGACAATGGGAAACAAGCTGCTGAAAGAAGCCGTTGAATATGGCCGACAAAAAAGTGGATACTGCACGTGCCCTTGTTGCCGGAGGATGGCGAATAAGCCTCGTCAGTCGTTGCCTCCGGATCTCACGTGCGCAACTGCATGCCATGCCCCATATCCATACTGTTATAGGCGCTCTGCCCACCTATGGTTATCGTGGGGTATGGGCACTGCTACGCAGACAATCAGAAACTGACGACATGGCGGTGATCTATGCCAAAATACCTCATCATGCGTCAGAATGCGCTGCTGCTTGAGCGTAAACCGGCAATATCGCCATCGAAGCAGGCGCATACAGGGAAAGAGGCCGTTGGAGAAAGTAACCAGCGGTGGTGCTCTGACGGCTTCGGGTTCAGCTGTGATAATGGCGAAAAACTACAGGTCACGTTCGCCCTGGACTGCTGCGATCGTGAAGCACTGTACAGGGTGGAAAGTAATGGTGGATATGACAGCGAAACCGTACAGGGCGTGATGCTGGGTGCGGTGGAACGACGCTTCGGCAGCAGCCTGCCGTCATCCCCCGTTGAGTGGCTGACGAATAACGGTTCGGCCTACCGGTCTCACCTGACGCGTCAGTTCGCCAGAATGGTAGGACTAGAGCCTGGACATACGGCGTTACGTAGCCCGGAAAGCAACGGGATGGCAGAGAGCTTCGTGAAAACGATGAAACGCGACTACATCAGTATCATGCCGAAACCCGATGGGTTAACAGCGGTAGAGAACCTTGCAGAATCCTTCGAGCATTATAACGAATGGCATCCGCATAGTGCACCGTGGTATCGTTCGCCACGGGAATACCTGATGCGGCAAACCAGTAATGGGTTAAGTGATAAAAAGTGTATGGAAATATAGGAGCCAACCCACCCGACGTAGCCCCTCTGCTCTTCCCTTTTTACGCAGACAATAACACCCCAGCCCGCCTTTATCCGCGAGGTTACTGACTGGGGACTGAGTTTTTTAAACGACGGGAAATGGTGTTCAGACCAATGCCGATAATGTGTGGACTGGCACGGCATCCAGAGCCATTTATAGTAATGTCGATGATTTTCCTCTGTTGTGTACTGCACTGTAAGGTTGTATAGGTGAAAGTGAGTATCCATGGCTTACGGCACTGCCTGCAGAGATAATGCTGATGACCGGCAGTACTTTTGCCGTTACGGTCTACGCCTTCAGTCACAGCACAAGATGGCGATCCCACGTAAATGGAAGCCATAAAACACCTCAAAAATACCATCCAACACAAAATCAATAAGTTGGTAGCACTACCCAGGATTTTGTGAATGTCAACGACGCAATAACAACGATGTTGCTACGCGCCACATTCATCCCGTTTAACGTTGACCGACGTGCCGCTACTATAGACGGACCACGACTGATGCAAGGGGAGCATAAACGCTGTCAACTTAACCCGGCCACAGTTTATTTCAAAGGCGCTAACCGCCATCTTCCCATCGTTTTCAGGTTCATTTTTCGCCGTCAAACCGCCCAGCCTCCTCCTGCTGTTTACCCTGCAGCAGCTTCGGTGACGCCCTTGCATCCTCCGTTGTGCTCCCGTTACTTGTGTCGGCACAGTTTAAGCCGGACCCCTGACGGCATTGGCCACAGAGGTTTTTTATGGGCAACACGACCACCACACCTGCTGCCTAGGTCGGCATTTACCACAATTATTACTGCGGTAGTATTTTCGGCAAATGGTTTGACCTAACGGAGTTTGACAGCAGGGTGGTTTACCGACCTTATCTCCTTTTCGGGTATAACATAGGAATTCCCATCTTTTATGCTGGTCTGAGTCTATAGTGGGGAGAAGGAAGCGTTAGCCTACTTCTCTCCGTCGGTGGCTCAGCAGCGCTCTCCCGCAGATGCCAGCCAAGTGTCCATCATATCAAGGCGGTCATTTCCCCAGAACAGTTTGCCATCGGCAAACACTGCTGGTGCACCAAATACCCCGCGAGCAATAGCTTCATCTGTGTTCGAGACTATGGCTAGCTTCCGGGCTTCATCGCCGATGGAGGAGATGCACGCATTTTTATCTAGCCCTACTGAAGTGGCTAAGTCGCCTAAGATGGCAACATCGCTAATATCCAGACTTTGTGACCAATACGCCTGCATCACCTTGAAGGCGAATGCTTCTCCCAGCCCCTCTTCAACTGCATACAGGGTAGCTCGCAGCGCACGTGAAGGCCGCAACGGGAACTTAGGATGATAACTTAGTGGCAGCCGGCGAATGCGCGCCCAGTCCTGCATATCTTGTTTGAACCAGTTGACAAACGCTGGCGAGGCATCCAACGGTCTACGACCACCTATGCGGTCAATCAAATTAGCCAGATGGAAGGGACGTAGTACTATCATTCTTCCGTACGCAGCGGCAATTTCTCTTAGACGGGGGAAGGCGAGGTAGCACCAAGGGCTGTGAAAATCAAAGAAAAACTCCAGCGGAGCTCCCTCTGGCAGTTTACCATCAGCACGTTCAAAACGGCTGAGTGGCGCTAGAGCACGTTCATGCTTACCGCTCATGATCAATGCTCCCGCTTGATGCGCCTGTACGAAAAACTGCAACCTTTTCTCGTCTGCGCTAATTAACGTCGCCGTACAGCGAACCTCCTGATAAGGCCAGGCGGGTTTATGATGATGTACGTCGACATGGGTTCCCACGCTCACCCAGCCGGACGGTAAGTCTTTTGCTACAGCATCGGCACTGGTCTCCTCCAATAGAGCGATCAACGCTGGTGTCGACACCACTTTCACACCCGTGTTGCCAATTGCAGCTGCTGTTTGGTGCGGCCCAGGGGTGAAGACGCATGTATGTGGATAGCCTGTCACACTCATTTTCATAAAAGCTCCTTCAGTTGCCCATCAAGGGCTGCGGTTTTCAACATGCGCTTGAGGATCTTCCCGCTTGACGTCATCGGCCATTCTACGATGGTAAAGACCCGAGCAGGATGTTTAAAACCAGCTATTTTACCAACACAGGCTTTTCTTATTTCATCTTTGGATAACGGCTTGGTGGACTCAATAGCGGCGGCTACCACTTCGCCGTAAAATTTATCGGGTAGAGCGAAGACTGCAACTTCAGTGATCGACGGATGCTCACGCAGCAGATTTTCTATCTCTACAGGATAGATATTTTCACCACCGCGAATGATCATATCGCGCAGGCGTCCTCCTACCAGTTCGACCCTACCATCGATGTTTAGCCGACCGAGATCGCCCGTATTCATCCAGCCTTGAGGATCGATGCAGCGAGCGGTTTCCTCCGCATCTCGATGATATCCCAACATGACCATTGGCCCACGAACCTGTAGCTGGCCGATTTCCCCGTGGGGGAGTACCACTCCGGTATTCGGATCGCAGACCTGCACTTCAACTCCAGGTAAGGGCAAGCCAGCGGTGGCAAAGCGCTGGGGACTTTGCCAGTAATCTAACGCTATCAGTGTGCTGGCTTCCGTCTGCCCGTAAACCTGCACCAACCCATTAATAGGAAACGCCCGCGCGCACTGTTCCAGAAGTCTCGGATCGCAGTCTGCACCACCGCAGGTTCCGGTACGCAAAGACGAGAGATCGAAATATGGTCTGTCCGGATGCTCTAACATCGCTAAGTAGGACGTGGGGACTCCCGTCAGAACTGTACAGCGCTCCCGTTCTATCAGCGAAAGCATTTGTCCGGCGTCGAAAGCACGCATACCCAAATATGTCGCACCAGCTGTCAGGCATGCCAGAATATTCATGATGCAACCTGCACAGTGGAAGAGCGGAATAATGGATGTCCAGCGATCCATCTCCGTCACTTCCAGCCGCTGCACGGTGCCCCAGGCATTCATCATTATCCCTTCCATACAGAGTTCTGCGCCTTTAGGCCGTCCAGTAGTACCAGAAGTATATTGGATACTAGCCAACTCTCTGGGGGACCATACCCACTCCGTCAGTTCAGCCAAAACGGGTTGGCGCATTACCGCTTCATATTCCATATCATCGAAGTTAATAATGTCTCTTAGGCTAGGGAGTTGAGGATGAATCGCTCGTACCATGGCTAAATATTCGCTGGAGCGAAAACGTTCGGACAGCAAGATGGCAACTACTTGGCTGTGATCGAGAACGTGGCGTAAATCATTATCACGGAAATGAGTATTAACAGGCACCAGTATCGCACCTAAGGCCGAAATTGCAATCTGGGCAACTGGCCACTCAATACGATTTTCTGCCAACAGAGCCACCGGGTCACCCGCTTTTACACCACGACGACTTAGCTCTAGCGCCAACTTGTCGACACTGTCAAGCCAACCTCTGAAGGTCATTCGTTGATTACCAGCATCGAATACCAGAGCTTCTTTATCAGGCCATTTTTCTGCATAATGACGCAGTAAACTGTATGGCGTATTAAGCGACGTTTTTTCGGAAAATGGGTCAACAATATATTTCATGTATGGATCCTTTATTTGGGATTATTATTTTTACTGTTAATCAGTAGCCTGTATTTTCATAGAAGCGGGGGGCAATATTCTGCTGTAAATGTAATACACTATGCCGGTGCCAATCAGGCCAACTAACCAAGAGATATCTGCGCCATCTAACAGGCCTGCAATCGGACCAGTGTAAATACTGCTGGAAACAAAAGGAAGTTCCATTAATAAGCCAATGAAGTAAATGGAAATTACACTCCAGTTCCAGCGGCCATATATTCCTTGTGGATCGTTTAATGCCTGCAGATCGCATTTAGAACGATGCCCCCACTGCCAGTCAGCCAGACAAATTGCACTCCAGGGAGAAATAAAGGTCAGTAGAAATAATAAAAAAGAAGAAAAAGCGTGTATGAAGCTTCCCGAGCCCCATAACGCAATGGAAACAGCTAACAAAATCATGGCTGATACATAAATAAATCGATGACCGACAGAGACGGTTGCTTTTCCTCTGAAACCATTCACAAGCGTCGCACTCGACATATAACTGCTATACGCATTCAATGTCATCATGGTTATTTTGCCGAAGCCTACGACAAAGTAAAGCAAAGATGCGACGAGACCGGATGCCCCCAGATTTACAACGAATTCTACTTCATGTCCGGTAAATGCCACTCCGGCAATAGCGGCGGAAAAAACACCAAATGTCATGGCTGCCTGAGAGCCCAGCGTTGTTCCAGAGGCGGCGGCAAAGAACACTTTCAGTTTTGATGTATCCGTAGGGAGGTAACGTGAATAATCTCCGACATAGGGGCCATAAGCAATTTGCCAGGCCGCCGCCAGTGAAATGGAAAGGATAAACTGGTTGGGAATAAACTTTCTCTGTTCTAGAAGACTGCTAATATTATGGCCAGCTAATAATGCAACGAACATGTAAATAAATGCAATGATGCCGACCACACTCGCGATCCGTGCTAAAGAATGTATGGCGCGGTAGCCTAAGGTGGCAACCAAGATCGTGATGACACCGAATAAAACGATACCCTGCCATTCTGCGGCATTCAAAATTTTTGCCACGGCCTGTCCTGCCAGCAATGTGCCTCCAGCAGAGAACCCTATATATAAAAAACTTACCAGTAAAAGAGGGATGACCGCGCCATAAACACCAAATTGCATACGGCTTCGAATCATTTGTGGCAGTCCTGTAGCTGGCCCTTGTATGGCCTGTAGCCCCATTATGATACTGCCTAATATCTGACCTATAAATAAACCGATCAATGACCAGAAAACATCGCCGCCTAATACAACGGCCAACGCGCCGGTCACAATAGCGGTAATATTAAGGTTAACCCCTAGCCATAATGTAAACTGTCCCATAGCGCTGCCGAAGCGCTCATTATCAGGTACATAATCGATTGACCGTCTTTCTATAACCGTGTGCTTTACAGTGCTAGTGGAATGTTTCATAGATGAATCCTTCGAAAATTACAAGCATATAATCTGAACGGTACGCTGCCTGCTAGCAACATTTACTCGTTCTGCTATAGGCCGCCTGCTGTCATTAACATGAAGACTTAAACTTCTGCCTTTCTGCGATTCAGTCTTTAATACCCGTTTTTTTTGCAGTGCCCCGATAAATTAGGGTGCCGATACCTTGACGATAAACGTGTTATGACGACATACGCCACCACTCCTCATGGGATAAACCTCATATCATTGATTCGAATACCTCAGAAATTAACTACTCTCAGATATTAATTAAGCATGACGTAGTATCATCTTCGATCGTGATGTATTTTTTCCTCCGCCTGAAGTACTCGGCAGTCTCGGGTTCTGGTTATCAACCACCACAAAGTCAGAGCCATCATGTTTAATTCTGTTATTGAAGGTACTCATCGTAATAACCGCCCCTTTACTTTGGTTGTTGGATTTTTCTCATAAAATATAAGCTGTAAGAAAGATTTGATGTACAGTCCTGCATATACAACCTGCATTAGCCATGCCATGATTGCGCACTAAAACATAAAAAGTTGAATTTAAAGCAGTTATTTTTATCTCTGCTGGTTTTACCAGAGCGGAGTTTTGTAAAGTATCCTCAAAGAAATCAATTGTTGATAAAATGTAAGCATGACATGCCCCATTACAGGGATAAACACCTAACATTTGCACCACAATTGAGCAATGAAGTTATCCACTAGGTAATCATTAGCTATTCATGGTGATGCTGCCAACTTACTGATTAAGCGTATGATGGTGTTTTTGAGGTGCTCCAGTGGCTTCTGTTTTTATCAGCTGTCCCTCCTGTTCAGCTACTGACGGGGTGGTGCGACCGGCAAAAGCACTGCCGAACATCAGCGCTATCTCTGCTCTCACTGCCGTAAAACATGGCAGCTACAGTTCACTTACACCGCCTCTCAACCCGGTACGCACCAGAAAATCATTGATATGGCCATGAATGGCGTTGGATGCCGGGCAACCGCCCGCATTATGGGCGTTGGCTTCAACACGATTTTACGGCACTTAAAAAACTCAGGCCGCAGTCGGTAACCTCGCGCATACAGCCGGGCAGTGACGTCATCGTCTGCGCGGAAATGGACGAACAGTGGGGCTACGTCGGGGCTAAATCGCGGCAGCGCTGGCTGTTTTACGCGTATGACAGGCTCCGGAAGACGGTTGTTGCGCACGTATTCGGTGAACGCACTATAGCGACGCTGGAGCGTCTTATGAGCCTGCTGTCACCCTTTGGGTGATATGGATGACGGATGGCTGGCCACTGTATGAATCCCGCCTGAAGGGAAAACTGCACGTTATCAGAAAGCGATATACGCAGCGAAATGAGCGGCATAACCTGAATCTGAGGCAGCATCTGGCAAGGCTGGGACGGAAGTCGCTGTCGTTCTCAAAATCGGTGGAGTTGCATGACAAAGTCATCGGGCATTATCTGAACATAAAACACTATCAATAATTTGGAGTCATTACCCTAAATAGCATATTGATTCATGAGATAACCAGAAACTTGTAATTCTGCATTAAAAGGTATTCACCTCCTGAATTGCAAGGAGTGAAGCCAAGCAAGAGGGGCGATGCTTCACGACCGACATGATCCCGTTAGTAAAATCATTTGAATTATTTAAACTTCATTCAGAAACAAAACCGGTTCACCGTCGTTGAACCGGTTTGTTCGATGTCAGACTGCAAGATGTTTCATTACCTGAATAAATGCCTGTGAGACAGATTCTTCTTGATGGTGATGCCCATCCTCAATCACCCAGCGTCCGCCAGTCATCACCGCGGTAATGGGATTAGATGAACAGGCGAAGATCCAACGGTTGAGCAGCATCTGGTCTTCTGCGCTGGCGATAAAGGGGTTCTGGCTATCCAATACGACCAGATCGGCCCGATATCCTACGCTTAGCTGGCCAATGTTTTGGCCCAGCGCTCTGGCGCCGCCTCGTAGTGCCCCTTGATACAGCACGTTGCCAACGTGAGGCTCGCCTGGGACGATGAGCCGGTTGCGGCGCTGGGCTATCAGGCGCTGCCCGTATTCGAACCAGCGTAAATCCTCGCTGACGCTGACGCTAATGTGGCTGTCGGAACCAATTCCCCAGACGCCGTTATTCTCCAGATATTGTGGGCCGGGGAATATGCCATCGCCGAGATTGGCTTCGGTGGTCAGGCACAGGCCGGCCACCGCACCGGATGTGGCGATCTTCATCGTTTCCTGAGGCGTCAGATGAGTGGCGTGGATCAGGCACCAGCGCGAATCCACGGGGAGATGGTTGTACAGCCACTCCACCGGGCGCTCGCCGGACCAGGCCAGGCAGTCATCCACCTCTTTTTGCTGTTCAGCAATATGAATATGAATCGGCTGCTGGCCAGGATGGCATGCCAGAATGGCGCCAATCTGCTCCGGCGTAACGGCCCGTAATGAGTGGAAGCACAGACCGGTACGCTGCATTGGCTCACCGGCCAGCCGCGATGTGAGCGACTCGTACATTGTCAGGTAGCTGTCGCTATCGTTGATAAAGCGGCGCTGTCCAACGGAGGGCGGCTGCGCGCCAAACCCGGCGTAACTGTACAGGACAGGCAGCAGCGTCAGGCCGATGCCGGTATGTTTCGCTGCTCTGGCGATACGCAGCGCTAATTCCGTCCGCTCTTCATAAGGCGCGCCGCTGCTGCTGTGATGCAGATAGTGGAATTCGGCGACCGAGGTGTACCCGGCTTTGAGCATTTCGATGTACAGATAGCTGGCGATGGTTTCCAGCTGTTCTGGCGTAATTTTATCTACCAGCCTGTACATCAGATCCCGCCAGGTCCAGAAGCTATCCGACGGGTTTCCCGCGACCTCCGTTAACCCGGCCATCGCCCGCTGGAAGGCATGGGAGTGCAGGTTTGGCATACCCGGCACGACGACCCCTTTGATGCGCGTCGCATGCGGACTCGGCGCTGCGTTCTTTTCCAGCGCGGTTATGATGCCTTCTTCGGACACGGTTATGCCGACGTTATTTGCCCAGCCATCAGACAAAAGCGCTTTTTCTGCCAACCAGACTGCCATTTTACCACCTTATTATTAGTGCTAATATACTTGTACATATATATACATCTAACAGGTCATAGAGTAAACTGACAACGTCAGCATATGAGGAATAGTTAATGGCGCGTAATGACTTGTCAAATTCGGATTCCGTGGATGAGATACTTGAACATCCCGCCCCCTTTTATGAAAGGGTTAAGGTCATGATCAAAACCAAGATCCACAGCGGGGCATGGCCAGCGAATTACCGTGTTCCCTCTGAAAGCGAACTGGTTACGCTGTTTGGTTATAGCAGGATGACGATTAACCGCGCGTTGCGAGAACTGACCGCGGAGGGCTTGCTGGTGCGAATGCAGGGGGTTGGTACTTTTGTCGCCGAAATTCGCGGTCAGTCGGCGCTGCTGGACATTAACAATATCGCTGACGAAATCGTCAGCCGTGGCCATCGCCACCACGCCAGAGTTTTCAGACTGATGGAAATCGAAGCCGATGCCCAGCAGGCGTTCAGCTTTGGCATGCAGCAGGGTTGCGGTCTGTACCATTCGCTGATTTGCCATTATGAAAATGGCGTACCGGTTATGCTGGAAGACCGACTGGTGAATATGCAGGTTGTGCCTGACTACCTGCAGCAGGATTTTACACGTATCACGCCGAACGCCTATCTCTCCTCAATTGCGCCGATTGTTGAAGGCGAACACGTTATTGAAGCGGTCAACGTCACGCGGGCCGAGTGTGTTTACCTGGAAATTGATGAACATACGCCTTGTCTGCTGGTCAATCGTCGGACGTGGACCGGCCGTCAGGAGAAGAAAATCGTCACCAGCGTGCGCCTGGTCTATCCCGGTCCGCGTTACCGTCTGGAAGGGAGCATGCGCAAATGATCCGTCTGCTCCCTGCCGGGTTGTATACGGAAATGCCCTGGAAAAACGGCCTGGGCGTGACGCGCGAAGTGGCCCGCTATCCGGAATCGGGAGAATATGAATGGCGTATATCCCTGGCGACCATTCGCCAGCCTGGTCCGTTCTCCACATTTCCCGGCTACCTGCGCAATATCAGCGTGCTGGAAGGCGGCGGGATGTACCTGACAATTGATGGGCAGCGCAGCGCATTGATTGCGCCTTTCCAGGCGCTGGGGTTCAACGGCGCGAGCGGCGTATCCTGTGAGATTGTCGGCGGCCCGCTGCTGGATTTTAATGTGATTTACCGGGAAGCCGCTCTGCGGGCGACGGTGAGCTGGTGCGGGGCGGGAACGTGGTCGTATCAGGGCGGACTGCGGATATTGTTTAATGCCGGGCCCGCGTTGCGGGTGAGCGTCGGCGACCAACGCTATTTACTGGAACATTACGACAGCCTGCTGGTGGATGAAGCGGTGGCGCTGGTTATCCAGGACTCTCCGGGCGTGCGTCTGGCCCGCATCACGCTGGTTCCCCTTTAATCACGCTGCAGGCTCCATCTGCGGCGCCTGTTGTCACTCCTCTTCGCACAATGCCTGCAGCATCGCGCTGAGTTCGCCCTGATGAATCAGGGCGCGTAGCGCATGTATATCGGGGTAGAGCAGCGTATCTTTATCCCGAAACGGCACGCCTGACGCACTCTCTCCAGCGTCGCCTCGCTGCCCACGGCGGCACGCAGCGGGCGATGGAACTTCAGCGCCTGACAGGCGCACAGCAGTTCGATGGCGACGATGTCCACGGCGTTTCTACCGCCTGAAGCGCTTTGCGTGCGGCGGCAACCTCCACATGCTGACATGATCTTCCTGACCGGCGCAGGTGGACACCGTGTGGATACTGACCGGGCCGGCCAGACTGCGGTTATCGCCCGCCAGCGCAGCGGCGACGTAGGGTGGGATCATCATCCCGGAGTACCCCGAATCCGGCGAGATAAGAAAGGCCGGCAGCCCGCTGAGATGCGTATTGGTTATTCGGTCGCAACGGGCCTGGGAAGCGGTGCTCAACTGGGCAATCGCAACGGCCAGCGCCGTTGGCGCACCGCGGATCTGGGGGATACAGCGTATACTAAGCGAGTCCTGAAGCATAATTATCCTCTCTGAGGTTGCCAGCTGCTGAGTTGATGAGTGGCGTAAACCACCAGCATATACAGCAGCAGCGCCAGAATGATGCTGTCCGCGATCCCACCGATGATGGGAGTCAGAAATTGCAGCAGGAAGCACCAGGGTAAACAGCGAGCCGAGCTGTGGTGTGCCAATTAATGCCGCGACGGAAACGATTCTGACCTTAAACACCACGGCAACGCACAGACCGTAACGAATCACCGGCACGGCCAGCGGCGGGTCGTTCTGGAAAAACTGCTGGGCGGGTTTATACCCGAGCGCTGCCGCGGACTGACGGGTATCGGCCGATACGGAGTTCAGCCCGTCGCAGACGGTGCAAACCAGTAGCGCAAAGCTGCCGATGGCAAGTGCGACAACAACATTAATGGGGTCCAGAATCTGCGTGTAGAGCAGCGGGGGCAGCAGCACAAACAGCGCCAGTGACCGAATGGTATACAGTATGCCAAACAGGTTAACGATCGCCGGCTTGACCGATGGCAGGTGGTGAATGCCCCAGGCTACAGGGGGCGCCAGAATTACCCCTATTACTACCTGCACAATTGCGAGATAGCTGTGCCAGAGAAACAGGTTGAAGATTTAATCGCTCTGCGCCCATAGCCAATCGAATCTCATGCTCCCTCCTGGCGCGTGGATTTACACATGTCGAGTACTTGATCGAGGTGGATGGTCCCCTGCGGGATTTGCCGTTCATCGACGATCACGGCCCGGTGGTTGGGCGAGCTCAGTGCAGCGTCCAGTAAATGGCGCAACGGGCTCCCTTGCTGGTGGAACGTCGCCCCCAGATTGATGTTGTCGTGGGTAATTGCTGTTGCCGGCTGATGGGTGTCGAACCAGCCAAACGCTTTGCCGTTTTGGGTAACCAGCAGCCAGCGGTCGATGGTCATCTCATTGGCCTGCTCGAAGGAACAGTCCAGCTCGGCATAGGGCTAGTTGCGTAACCCGGTTTCTGTGTCGGAGGCGTGGAAACTCAGTTTGCGATAGCCTCTGTCTTTGCCGATAAAGTCCGACACAAAGGCGTTTTGCGGCGTATTGAGCAGTTCGCCAGGAGAGGCCATCTGCGCCAGCTTGCCGCCAGGTTTAAGTACCGCGACCAGGTCGCCGAGCTTCATGGCTTCATCAATATCGTGAGTGACCATAATGATGGTTTTGCTCACCTCTTTCTGAATACACAAAAACTTTTCCTGCAGCTGTTCGCGGACCACCGGGTCGACCGCGCTGAACGGTTCGTCCATCAACATAAACTCCGGGTCTGCCGCCAGGGCGCGGGCAACGCCCACGCGCTGCTGCTGGCCTCCGGAAAGCTGTCAGCGGAAGGTTTGGCGATTTGCGGATCCAGACCGACGACTTCCAGTAATTCCCCCGGCTCTGGCTTTACTTTTAGTGGCGCAGTCATTTGCTCGGTTACTGGAACCGTTATCGGGCCAAATCCTGCATAACGATTCCAGTAACCGGTTAATTATCCGCAACAAGGTGGTTTTCCACAGCCCGAAGGGCCGACAAATACCCTAATATTGCCACACTGTGCTACCAGGCTAAGGCCATTTACTTCGATCGAACCGTTGTCGTAGTGCTCAGCCACATTCTGGAAGGTAATCGTCTTCACGCGTCTGATTGTTGTGTGTGGTGTTCCCGAGTGCAGGGGAGTCACGCGACAAAATTCTGCTATAGGTAATCTTGTATGTACAACAAAAACGCTTGCGTCAGTACCAGTGAAATACGCAACAAGATGGTTATTTAGTGATTTAAAACAATTCATTAGTGTATTTTTCCGTTATAGGGTACTGCCGTTTATGGCGAGATAAGAAGTCATGACGAGATAGAAAATGCACTGGTGTTATCTTTTTGTGATGTTTTGGTGCACAAAAATAAGGCAGAGAGCTGTATTTTTGCACCATAATGGCACATCACCACAGTGTGTTCACGATGGTATAGCGCAGGATGCCTCTCTGATTTAATGTTAACTTGCTGTATTTTATGGGTTTTATAAATTTATTACTAACCTGGCACTCAATATGCTTATCATGTATACACAACTAAGCCGTAAAAAATAAAATTTACGATTAAGTAGCATATGACAGGTTACAGATAAGAAGGTAAAGCGCATGAGTAAACAAGCAACCCGTTTTCGCGATATTGAAATCAGAGCCCCGCGAGGCACTAAGCTGAACGCAAAAAGTTGGTTCACAGAGGCGCCGCTGCGCATGCTGATGAACAACCTGGATCCCGATGTCGCCGAAAATCCAAAAGAGCTGGTGGTGTACGGCGGTATTGGCCGGGCGGCCCGCAACTGGGAATGCTACGACAAGATCGTGGAGACCCTGAAGCAGCTCAATGATGATGAAACGCTGCTGATCCAGTCCGGTAAACCGGTGGGGGTTTTCAAAACCCACGACAATGCCCCGCGGGTGCTGATCGCCAACTCGAACCTCGTGCCGCACTGGGCAAACTGGGAGCACTTCAACGAGCTTGATGCAAAAGGTCTGGCGATGTACGGGCAAATGACGGCCGGCTCATGGATCTACATCGGAAGCCAGGGCATTGTTCAGGGCACTTACGAAACGTTTGTGGAAGCCGGGCGCCAGCACTATAACGGTAGCCTGCGCGGACGCTGGGTGCTGACTGCGGGTCTGGGGGGGATGGGCGGCGCCCAGCCGCTGGCCGCAACCCTGGCGGGAGCCTGTTCGCTGAATATTGAATGCCAGCAGTCGCGTATCGACTTCCGTCTGCGTACCGGCTATGTCGATGAGCAGGCGAGCGACCTGGATGACGCCCTGACCCGCATTGCCCGCTATACCGCAAAAGGAGAAGCGGTATCCATCGCGCTGCATGGCAACGCGGCGGAAATTTTACCGGAGCTGGTAAGACGCGGCGTGCGCCCGGACATGGTGACCGACCAGACCAGCGCACACGATCCCCTCAACGGTTATCTGCCGCTGGGCATGAGCTGGGAAGACTACCGCGCACGCGCGCAGTCCCACCCGGTGGAGACGATCCACGCGGCGAAAGCCTCAATGGCCGAACACGTTAAAGCCATGCTCGCCTTCCAGCAGCAGGAGATTCCCACCTTCGATTACGGCAACAACATCCGCCAGATGGCGAAAGAGATGGGGGTGGAAAACGCTTTTGACTTCCCAGGCTTTGTTCCCGCCTATATTCGTCCGCTGTTTTGCCGGGGTATTGGCCCATTCCGCTGGGCGGCGCTTTCCGGCGATCCGCAGGATATCTACCGCACCGACGCGAAAGTTAAAGAGCTGATCCCCGACGACGAACACCTCCACCACTGGCTGGATATGGCCAGAGAGCGCATCAGCTTCCAGGGGCTGCCGGCCCGCATCTGCTGGGTCGGCCTGGGGCAGCGCGCCCGTCTGGGCCTGGCGTTTAACGAAATGGTCCGCAGCGGCGAGCTGTCGGCGCCAGTCGTGATCGGCCGCGATCATCTTGACTCCGGCTCCGTTGCCAGCCCTAACCGCGAAACGGAAGCGATGCAGGACGGCTCCGACGCGGTATCCGACTGGCCATTGCTGAACGCGCTGCTGAATACCGCCAGTGGCGCGACCTGGGTTTCCCTGCACCATGGCGGCGGCGTAGGGATGGGCTTCTCCCAGCACTCCGGCGTCGTCATTGTCTGCGACGGCAGCGATGCAGCGGCGGAACGTATTGCCCGGGTGCTGAGCAACGATCCGGCCACCGGTGTGATGCGCCATGCGGATGCGGGTTATGACATCGCGATTGAATGCGCCAGAGAGCAAGGACTTAACCTGCCAATGATTGCGGATTAATTTCTCCGGCGAAGGGGGCAATGTATCCCCTTCGCCTCACCGGAGTGCAGCCATGAATAATAACAACACAACATACATCGAAACACGTTCTATTGAACCCATCCCTGACGGTGAACGCCACGGTAGCATTTTTAGCCAGTTCACCCTGTGGCTGGGGGCTAACCTGCAAATTACCGCCATGGTCACTGGCGCATTAACGATTGTATTCGGCGGGGATGTTTTCTGGTCGCTGGCCGGTCTTATGCTGGGGCAGATTGCCGGTGGGATTGTGATGGCATTGCATGCCGCGCAAGGGCCGCAGCTGGGGATACCACAGATGATCAGCAGCCGGGTACAGTTCGGCGTCTACGGCGCCTGCCTGCCGATTCTGCTGGTCTGCCTGATGTACCTTGGCTTTATCGCCACCGGGGCGGTGCTGTCCGGCCAGGCGATCTCAGCGGTTTTCCATACTACGGAAACCAGCGGCATTCTGCTTTTTGCTGCCGCCACGCTGGTTATCGCCTACGTCGGCTATCGGTTGATCCACCTGTTGGGTAAGCTGGCAAGCCTGGTGGGGATTATCGCGTTTATCTACCTGCTGTGGAAAATCAGTGCCTTTCCGGCTATTGGCGACCTGCTGAGTATCCGACCCTTTAGCTGGAGTACGTTTTTAACCGCCACCGGCCTTGCGGCTTCCTGGCAGATCACCTTTGGCCCCTATGTTGCCGATTATTCCCGCTATCTGCCGCGCAGCACCTCTCCCGGGAAGGTCTTTTTCGCCGTCGGGAGCGGTTCGGTGATTGGCGCGCAAATCGCCATGACCGTCGGGGTGCTGGCTGCCGCTCTCTCTCAGGGAAAACTGGTCGGTCATGAGGTGGACTATATCGTCGGCCTGGGCGGCACCGGCGCGATTGCCACGCTGTTATATCTGAGCATCGCGTTTGGTAAACTGACGATCAATACCCTGAATGCCTACGGCAGCCTGATGTGCCTGGCGACGGTGTACAGCTGCGGGAAGCAGCGAGTGCGCGTAAGCCAGTCGGTACGTCTGCTGGTGTTGGCGATGATTATTACCCTGGCGACCGCTATCGCGATTATCGGGCAACACTCTTTCCTGTCGGCGTTTAAATCCTTCCTGTTGTTCCTGTTGACTTTCTTTACACCGTGGAGCGCGATTAACCTGGTGGATTACTATTTTTTCAACCATCAGGCGATAGACATGGAGGCGCTGAACGATCCGAACGGGAAATATCGGGCGTGGAATGTGACGGGGCTCGGGGTTTATCTCGTTGGAGTGGCGGTACAGACGCCGTTTATTGATAGTGGATTCTATTCCGGCCCATTCGTGAAGATGCTGGGCGGTATCGATATCTCCTGGCTCATTGGGCTGGCGCTTCCGGCGGGGCTCTACTATGTCCTGCGCAAAGCGCCGTCCGCGGCGGCTGTCGCCGCCATCAGTCGTTAAAGGAGAGCGTCATGTATACCCTTTGGCACCACTGCCGGATCGCCACCATGGCCGCAGGGCATTATCAGTTGCTTAACGATGGCGCGATGCTGACCGACGGCGCAGTGCTGTTATGGGTCGGGAACCGGGCAGAAATGCCGGACTTGCCCGTTGCGCAGCAGGTGGATTTGCAGGGCAGGGTGGTCACGCCGGGACTGGTGGATTGTCATAGCCACGCAGTGTTTGGCGGCGACCGGGCCCGGGAATTTGAAATGCGTCTCAACGGGGCGAGCTATGCGGAGATCGCGGCCGGCGGCGGTGGGATCGCCAGTACAGTCAACGCCACGCGACAGGCCAGCGAAAGCCAGTTGCTGGAGAGCGCGCGGCAGCGTATCCGGGAGCTGTGCCGGGACGGCGTAACGGCGCTGGAGATCAAATCCGGCTACGGCCTGGATCTGGCTAACGAACGTAAAATGCTGCGGGTGATCCGCCGTTTAGGCGACATAGTGCCGCTGACCGTGCGCAGTACCTGCCTGGCGGCCCATGCGGTGCCCGTCGAGTATCAGGAGCGGGCGGATGCCTGGATTGACTATATTTGCGAACGACTGCTGCCGGAACTGCATCAGGAAGGGCTGGTGGATGCGGTGGATGCGTTCTGCGAACACCTGGCATTTTCGCCCTCGCAAGTGGAGCGGGTCTTTCAGAAAGCCCGGGAACTGGGGCTGCCAGTGAAGCTCCATGCTGAACAGCTAACGCTACAGCATGGGGCGGCGTTGGCCGCTCGCTACCATGCGCTGTCGGCGGATCATCTGGAATATTTGTGCGAAGAAGATGTCGCCGTAATGGCACGCCATGGGACGGTGGCGGTGCTGCTGCCGGGCGCCTATTACTTCCTGCGTGAGAAACAGCTACCGCCGCTGGATCTGCTGCGTCAGTACAGGGTGCCGATTGCCCTCGCCAGCGATTTAAATCCCGGCACCTCGCCGGTGTTGTCCCTGCGTCTGATGATGAATATGGCCTGTACGCTATTCCGCATGACGCCGGAAGAGGCGTTGGCTGGCGTGACGCTTAACGGCGCGAAGGCGCTGGGGCTGGATACAGTTTGCGGTTCTCTGGAAGCCGGAAAAGAGGCCAGCTTCGTGGCGTGGGATATCGCTCATCCGGCGGAGCTAAGCTACTGGCTGGGAGGCTCCCTTTCGAAACAGGTGATTTATCAAGGTAAGGAGGTTTATTGTGATTAAGGCGTTTGATTTGCGGCAGGGGAACCTGCCCCTGCTGGTCAGTATGCCCCATCCGGGAACGTTATTAACCCCCGAAGTCGACCAGGGACTCACGCCGAGGGCGAAGCGTCTGGAAGATACCGACTGGCATGTTCCCTTGCTCTATAAGACCATCGCGGACATGGGGGCCAGCACGTTATGCGCCCGCTATTCCCGCTATGTGGTGGATATCAATCGCCCGGCGGATGATAAACCGCTTTACAGCACGGCGACAACCGGGCTGTTTACCGATATCTTTTTTGACGGCGAAGCCCTGTTCGTGCCGGGCGGTGCGCCTGACGCGGCGGCGAAGGACGCGATCCTAAAACAGGTCTGGCAGCCTTATCACCAGGCGCTTGCCGCTGAACTGGCACGCCTGCGTGAGAAATTTGGCTATGCGCTGTTGTGGGATGCACACTCGATCAAATCCGTGGTGCCGCGCTTGTTTGAAGGGCGCCTGCCGGATCTGAACTTTGGTACGGCGGACGGCGCCAGCTGTTCGACGCAGCTCAGCCAGGCGCTGCTGGCAAGCTGCAGTGCGTTCCCGCAGTATAGCCGGATACTCAATGGCCGCTTTAAAGGCGGATATATCACCCGTCACTATGGCGATCCCGTCAACCATATTCATGCAGTTCAGCTAGAAATGGCCCAGTGCTGCTATATGGATGAGGAGAGCTTTGCTTATCTTCCGGAGAAAGGGCTGCAGGCGCAACAACTGCTGGAGAGGTTGATTAATACTGCGTTGCAGTGGGGACGAGAGGAGTACGGCAAGCCCGGAATGTGAACACGTATATTGAAAAGCCGAAGACACAATCACACGAAAAGGGCTCCGTTTGGGAAACGTACAATATTGTACTATAAGGACTTCCCCGGCATGTCAAAGCCGGTATTTATGGTTTCTGTCTGCTCTTCAGTAAAAATAAAGGGGAGAGACTGCGGTACTATAAACGGCCATGATGAATCGTCATCGATTCGGGCCCTGATGAAAGACGCGCGTGAGGTTCTTGTTCGTTAAGCGGATACGTATATCCTGTACAATAGCCAGATAGGCCTCACGGGGTCTAACCCTTTATCATCAACGAATTGCAGGTCAGATGGTTATACAGCTTCGAGCTTTAGTTGACTGAGTACAGCCGGAAATCATCACCGTAATGTAGTGATGCCCAACACAGCCGCGCATTTTTGGCGGCGATGGCCACAACAGCCCGCCAGTACCCTCTGCGCTCAACCAACATACAAACCCAACGGCTGAATGAGTCAGTCCTTTTCCCGGCGCCAATAAGCACTGAACGAGCCCCCTGAACCAGAAGCGTTCGCAGATACGAATCACCGGCTTTTGTGATCCTGCCGAGTTTCGACTTTCCCCCGCTGCTGTATTGTGATGGCGTCAGCCCCAGCCAGGCTGCCAGTTGACGTCCATTTTTAAAATCATGTGCATTACCGATACTGGCGACCAGTGCACAGGCCGTTGTGGGACCAACGCCCTTTAGCTCCATCAGCCGCTGACTGCGATGATCTGTTTTGGCTATGTGGGACAAAATTCGGTCATATTCAGTGATGTTAGCTTCAATGCGATCAACGTGTTCCATCAAATCATCAACACATTGCTGAACCTGAAGCGGTAAAGAGCTCTTCTGCACAGAAACCATGTGGCGCAGGGCATCAGCACTTTGTGGCGCGATGACACCGAATTCAGATATCAATCCTCGCAGACGATTATACGTTGCTGTTTTCTCTTCGATAAAACCCTGACGGGTACGATGTAAACACTGCATGGCCTGCTGGCTTTCGTCTTTCACTGGTACGAACCGCATATGCGGACGACGAACAGCTTCACAGATAGCCTGAGCATCAGCTGCATCATTTTTTCCTGATTTTCCGGCCATACGATAAGGCGATACAAACTTAGCAGCCATCAGACGTGGCTCATGACCATACTGCCGAAACAATCTTGCCCAGTAGTGAGCCCCGGAGCATGCTTCCATCCCGATAACACAGGGAGGCAAACTTGCAATTAACTCAGGAAGTGCAGCACGCGATACTTTAGGCTTAACCAGAACAGTTCTACCATTTTGATCAACACCGTGAACAGCAAACACATTTTTAGCAAGATCGATACCGACAGTCGTGATAGTCATAACGAATTCCTCCGGGACGATGTGTACCCCATGATTGCACAAGAGTTAATCAGGCGCATAATCAGGGGAAGTCCCTTCCATTCGTTAAGGTGGTTTTTTGTACCTCTGAGCTGTGGTACAGCACAGGCAGCTTTGAGCGAACAGCGGAAGTTGCCCACTGTTCTCACCACTGATTATGGCCTTACGAAACTTGCCAGTTTAAAAATTCAGTCATTTTGCGAATAAACGACGTCTGACATTCTTCAAAAACTCACTGTACTTCATCCCGCTTGCAGAGATGACGAGTCGCTGGGCTATCAATAACCCGACTAACATGTATAGAAAGGCCATTAGCCAGGTGGAGAAATGCGTCTCCATATGGGTTGCTATATGGTGCAGCGTGTACAGCGAAATAGGCATCAGCACCACAACGGCGGTGACCAGTCCCGGTGAATAATAGCGCGTTGATGACATGCGTATTGCCAGCAAATGCGCAACGGGTTCCAGCAAGCCAAGCAACATCGGTGCGATTGCCAGGAACAATACATGCGGGAAAAATAGCGGGACGAAAACGATAAACACCACATAGCAGGATGTGATGATTTGCCCAAAATGGATGTCGTCAGCTTTAAAATTCAGCTTCTCAGCAATCATTTCGGTAAAGCCACCCGGGAACCGGCCTTCTTCCCACAAATGTAAGGTAATACCAAAGACAAATAACCCCAGCATTCGTTGTGTAAAGGGCATGACCTGCCAGTTTGCCAGCGTATAAATCAGAACGCAGGTCGCCACCAGACTGAATAACGCCAGATTATGCTTCATCAAAAATTGTTTCATCGTATCCTCTTTCATTTTCTAGCGCGGGTAATTACCCACTGCGCGGTTCACTGCGGCCCATGCAGTTTTCACATCCCGCTGACACATTGCCAGCGACTGCCGCGCCTGGATGTAGCTTCGCTGGCTGTCGAGCACGTTGATAAAGCTGGTCAACCCACCGTCATAACGGGCCTGTATAAGAGATTGTGCCTCTCCTGCGCTCTTCTCACGCTGTTCCTGCTCAACCAGTTTTTGTTGCGCAGCAGCGTAACGGCTGAGTGCATCATCAATTTCCTGCCAGGCTTTCAGCACGGTTTTGTGGAAATCAACAGCCGCCTGCTGCTGATCGGTTTCACGTAATACCACCGTCGCCTTACGCCTCCCACGGTCAAACAAAGGCAGGTTCAGGCTCGGACCCACTGACCAGGTACGGCTCCCCCATTCGGCAAAGTTACTTTCACTGTAGGAGTCAAAACCAATCCGTGCCCCCAGCGTAATACTCGGGTAGAGCTCCGCTTGGGCGACACCAATCCTGGCGGTAGCGGCATGCAGGTGTGCTTCAGCGGCGCGGATATCCGGACGCGTCAGCGCCACTTCGGACGGGATACCCAGACTCAGCGGTGGCAATGTTGCCTGATTAGTATCTGGTTTATAAGTCAACTGCTGTTGTAATGCGCCTGGGTGTTCGCCCAGCAGTAATAACAGCTGATTCATCGCGATGCCTTCCTGCTGTTGCAGATCGATGAGGTTTGCCCGGGTGGCCGACAGCTCACTCTGCTGGCGTTCAACGTCGGTGTAGTCCAGTTCTCCCCCTTCAGTACGGGCCCGGATCAGCGAAAGGCGCTCATTCATCGCCTGCACATCCTCTTTTGCCAGTACGATTTGCTGCTGGATACCCCGCAGAGCGTAGTAATTATTCACCACGTCACCGACGATGCTGAGCCTCGCAAGCTCCAGCATCGCCCCCTGAGCAGAGAGGTCGGCATCGGAGGCTTCAACAGCACGTCTGACATGCCCCCACAAGTCTATTTCCCATGAGAAATCCAGCCCGGCCTGATACCAGTTATACGGTTCGGACATTAAATCAATCAGTTCATCCGGCTGCGGCAACACTTCTTTCAGTGCGCGCGTGGATGGGCTGTTTTCGCTGAGCTGTTCGCGGGTGACTTTCCCGGTAGCGTTAATGTCTGGAGTCTGCGATGAAGCCGTAATGCGGTATTGCGCTCGTGCACCTGAAAAACGTAATGCGGCGGTTTTGATATCGGGACTGGCTGAAAGAGCCCGGTTAACCAGATCGTTAAGAACCGGATCGTTGTAGCGTTTCCACCACTGGCTGTCCGCCATCACACCGGCACCATTCATCGTGTGCAGTGCTGCATCCCCGCTGCGCCAGGTAGTCCAGTCAGCAGGCGCATCCGGTTTTTGATTCTGAAAATCGGGGCCTACCGTACAACCACTCAGTGCAGCGGCAACCATTAACGTCACCAGAACAGGTCCTTTATTGTTTGATATAGGGGAAAAGCGGTGTTTCATCGGAATACCTGTCTTAGTAAAGTCGATTGCGGAACAGCCATGCAGCAAGCGGTAAGGTGATCGCCGCCATAACCAGCATGGGAATAAAATTAAAGGCCACATCAGTAAAGCCAGCCCCTTCCAGATACACCCTTCTGACCAGGTCAATAGCAAACCGCAGCGGATTAGCATACGTCAGGGTATCGAGGATGGCAGGCATGGTCTGCACGGGAGTAAGCAGGCCGGACAGCAGCATCAGCGGCATCATCAACAGGAAGGTGTAGAGCATCGCCTGCTGCATATTGATGGAGACAGCAGAGATAGACAGGCCAATCCCCACCGCCGCGATGTTAAAGCTCAACAGGCCAAAATAAAGCAGCGTGACAGAACCGTTCATGGGTATCTGGAACCAGAACAGGATTATCAGCAGGATGATTGTTGACTGGACCAGGCCGACCATCACTGAAGGTAAAGCCTTACCAATCAGGAGCTGCATTGGCGTGAAAGGCGTGACCAGCAGCTGGTCGAAAGTTCCCTGTTCCCGCTCCCGGGCTACCGACAGGGCGGACAGCATCAGCGTCTGCATCATGCTTAACGCGGCGATAAGGGTTGGCATTAGCCCCCAGCGGGATTCCAGGTTCGGGTTGTACCAGGCACGGGTTTCGACGGAAATCGCTGGCTTGCTGCCGCTTCTGCGCTGATTAAAATCAGTCACCACGGCACTGATATAACTGGCCGCAGCACCGGCTGTGGAGGAATTACGGCCATCAAGGATCACCTGAAGGGGCGAGGTATCGCCATTATTGAGCTTGTCTTCAAAGTCGGCGGGAAATGTCAAAACCAGCAACGCATCTCCGGCAAGCACGACATCCTGAATCTGTGACGCTGCCGTGAGCGTGGCCGTGCGGTTGAACACGCCCGTCCCGTCCAGATGTGTTAACAGTTCTGTCGAGGCCTGTCCCCGGCTCTGATCGAGCACGGCGTATGATACATGGTTCACATCGTAGGTCGCGGCATAGCCAAACAGCAGCGCCTGCATAAACGCAGGGGCGAACAATATTACCCGGTTAGCCGGTTCCTTCAGAATGGCGAGAACCTCTTTGCGGATCAAAAAGCTGATGTGGTGCAGCCAGGTGGTTAAACTATTCATCAGCGTTTATCTCAGTCTTTTGCGCAGAGAAATGCGCGAAGCGTTTATCAGGACCAGCGCATAAAGCGATAAGATCCCGCACTCTTTGAAAAACATCTTCCAGTCATCACCGCCCAGAAAGAGCGTTTTGATAAGCGACATAAAGTGAGTGGCAGGCAGGATCTGGCTTATGACCTGAATGACGACCGGCAGGTTGCGGGTATCAAAGACAAACCCTGACAGCATCATGGCGGGCATAAAGCTGGCTATCAGCGCCACCTGGCTTGCCAGGAACTGCCCAGGTGCAAAGCCTGAAATGGTGAGCCCAAGCCCCAGTGAAACCAGCAGATAAAGCAGAGACGAAACAATAATTGCCCACAGGGAACCGCGAATTGGCACGTCGAACAGATAATGTGAAGCCAGCAGGCAGACCACCAGGTCTATAGTGCCGATCACCATATAGGGCGCGAGCTTCGCCAGTACCAGTTCAAGAGGCCGCACCGGGGTAACAAAGAGCGCTTCAAGCGTGCCACGCTCCCGCTCCCGGGCAATTAATAGCCCGGTGAGAAATGCGCCTATCAGCGTCAGGATCAGGACGACCAGGCCAGGAACAATGAACCAGGTACTGTTACCGGATTCGTTAAACCACATACGCTGTTCAACGGTGACGCTGCCCCCGGAAGGCTTATTCCCGCCCCGATCTGCAATTACAGCAGACTGCGTAGCCAGTGCCCCGGTAACGTAACCCTGGGCAGCGCTGGCGACACTGGTTGATGCGCCATTAACAATGAGCTGGAGCTGTGCGTTACCCGCTGTCAGACGTTGCGCGAAGTCGGATGGAATACGCAATATCGCATCCGTTTTCCCCTTACGCAGCGCATCCTGTGCGGCATTAAAGCTGGTATATTCCTGAACCGATAAGTACCGACTGCCTTGTAATGCCGTGACAATCTGCCAGGACTGCGGGGTCCGCTGCTCCTGAACCACGCCGATCCTGGCATTGCTTAAATCAAACGAGAGTCCGTAACCAAACAGCAGGATCAGCACAACTGGCAGGAGCAACCCGACCGCAAGGTTACTTTTGTCCCGTAAAAGCTGACGCGTTTCTTTGCGTGTCAGGGAGATAAGGCGGCTGCGGAAAGTGGAGTTTTTCATGCCTTCGCCTCCTTCTTGTGTTCCTTCGCCCGGGCATTTTCCACAATGGCAATAAACGCGGTGTTCATATCAGCAGCATGCTCCAGACCCGCTTTCTGCCGCACTTCTCTCGGCGTACCCAGCGCCAGCATTTTCCCCGCGTCCTGAATCGCTATACGGTCGCAGTACTCCGCTTCTTCCATAAAGTGGGTGGTCACGATGACCGTGATACCTTTGTTGGCCAGTTCACCAATGGTGTACCAGAAAGCGCGGCGCGCCAGCGGATCAATACCGCTGGTCGGTTCATCCAGAAAGACAATTTCGGGTTCATGCAGTAGTGCTGCCGCCATCGATAAACGTTGCTTGAATCCGCCTGGCAGCTCCCCGCTGATAGCATCGGGATCCAGGCTGAATTGAGCAAGGGAGGTCTCTATTTGCTGCGCCAGATGTTTACCGGACAAACCATAGGCCCCGCCGAAAAACGTCAGATTTTCACGCACCGTCAGGTTGCCGTATAAGGCAAATTTCTGAGAAACGTAGCCAATACGGGCGCGGGCTTTTGCCCGAGCTGTCCGCAGATTCATTCCCGCTACCTCAAGATGACCACTGGTTGCCGGTAACAGTCCACAGAGCATTCTGAAGGTTGTTGTCTTTCCGGCACCATTCGGTCCGAGTAGACCAAATATTTCGCCACGTCTGACCTCGAAGGAGGTACTGGCAACGGCTGTAAAATCACCAAACTTGCGCACAAGATCCCGAACAACGATAACGGGTTTGTTCTCAGTTTCTGCGCTTTCCTGAGCGGAGACCATATCGGCTTTTACCGGCCTGGAAGCGACCTGTTCATCCTGATGCTGTGCCTGATGAAGCAGAACCATAAAGCCATCTTCCAGTTCGGCATCACGGCGAGTGGCATGATGTCCCCGGGCAAGGGACTCGTCACTGTCAGACTGGCAGATAAAACGTACGGTATCGCCTTTCGGAACGGCGTCGATAACGTGTTGGCGATTCTCAAGCAATCGGGCCTGTAGGCTACGCGCTTTCATGCCGTCTGGCGGTGTGGCCTGCCACGTCAGACCATCGGCTTTTTTACGCAATTCGTCCGGCGTTCCCTGTGCCAGAATGCGTCCCTGATACATGACATAGACCTGAGCACAACGCTCAGCTTCATCCATGTAAGCCGTGCTGATTATCACGCTCAGCTGTTCATCCTGAACCAGCTGTTCGATGATTTTCCACAAATCGCGGCGCGACAATGGATCAACCCCCACACTGGGCTCATCTAACAGCAATAAGTCAGGCGAACGCACCAGGGTGCAGGCCAGGCCGAGTTTTTGTTTCATCCCTCCGGACAGCTTGCCAGCCGGTCGGTCTGTAAACCGGGTGAGATCGGTTATTGTCAGCAGACGTTCAAAACGTTCCTTTCGGGTCTGCTGGTCAACACCATGTAAATCGGCGTACAGATCCAGGTTTTCCTGAACGCTTAAATCGTCATACAAACCAAAGCGCTGAGGCATATAGCTGATGCGGTTCTGTACCGCCTGAGGGTCGGTGCTGACGTCCGTCCCCAGCACGGTAAGGCTGCCGGAAGAGGGTGCATACAGACCGGCGATAAGACGCTGGAAAGTGGTTTTCCCTGCACCGTCAGGCCCGACGAGCGCGGTGAGCTCCCCCGCCCGAATGTTCATGGTCAGGCTGTCCAGAGCACGGACTTCAGGCGTGTTTTTTGTCCTGCCGGGGAAAAGTCTGACCAGATCCTGTGCAATGACGACGTCAGTTTCAGCTGCCATGTTATTTGCCACTGTCCGCAGAAGGCGTATTGATGGTGACGGTGGCTGGCTGCCCCATGCGCAGCACGTTATCAGGGTCTTTGACCACGATACGCACCTCGTAAACCAGATTGGTTCGCAGCTCTTCAGTCTGCACAGATTTTGGCGTGAACTCAGCCACTGAGGAGATATAACCAATCCTGCCGGTGACCGGTTTATCCGGGAAAGAGTCAGTGACGATATCAGCATTCATACCTGATTTGATGCGTCCCAGATCGCTTTCATTGACCCAGACTCGTACCCATTTTGGTTCGCTCAGAGCCAGGGTATACACCGCTTTCTGGGCACTGGTCATATCACCCGCTTCCTGCAAGCGTGCTCTTATCACCGCATTAACCGGCGCACGTAAAGCAGCCTGTGAAAGCCGGTATTGCAGTAATTCCAGATCGGCTTCAAGCGCTTTGACCTGTGCGACGGTGGCTTCCCGCTGCTCTTTGCGCACGCCTTTCACCATCAGGTCCAGGCTTGCCTGGCGTTCTTTCACGCTGGCCTGAGCAATACTCAGGTTATTTCTGGCCGTATCCATTTCCTGCCTGCTGATACCTTTGCCGCTAGTGTTTAAGGCAATACGCTGAATGCGGGAGAGATCCTCCCGGGCTTTGGTTTGTTGCGCCACGGCTGATGCCAGCTGCGCTTTTGCCTGGGCAATTTCTTCAGGGCGTGCGCCGGACTGTTGCTCCCGCACCGTTTGCTTTTCAGCATCCAGACGCGCCTGAGCCTGTTTCTCCTGTATCTTCAGCGCACGGGTATCGAGTGTGGCAACCACTTGTCCTGCCTCAACCTTATCGCCTTCCTCAGCCATTAATGCGGCTATCCGGCCGCTCTCTTCAAACGCCAGTGATACCTG
Organism: Klebsiella sp. HC6; assembly: GCF_022605325.1. Classification (NCBI taxonomy): domain Bacteria; kingdom Pseudomonadati; phylum Pseudomonadota; class Gammaproteobacteria; order Enterobacterales; family Enterobacteriaceae; genus Klebsiella; species Klebsiella sp. HC6. The sequence continues at coordinate 4,670 of NZ_CP093277.1, read as the reverse complement.
ACGGATATCCACGTTGCCATGTAAAGTCAGCCGATTTTCATCATCATTATTTCGACTATAAAGCCAGGCTACAGCGGCCACTGCTACAAGCGCAATCACCACCACGCCTGCTATTATTTTTTTATTCATTGCGACTTCTTCCCTCAGCTGACGCTCATGTAACGCCCTTAGTTTAAATTCAATTTAAACTTTAATTGTGAGATAATAAACCCAGTCGCCGAAAAAAAATCTTACAACTGGATTTATCTATGAGCCGAGCACGTCGCAGTGATGGTGAGTTAACCCGGGAAAAAATTCTGGAAGCCGCTGGTGAACTGATAGCCGAACAGGGCCTTGCCAGAACGACGAACAAGTCGATAGCCAGTGCCGCTGAGGTTGACCTGGCGGCCATCAACTATCACTTCGGTGGCAGAGATGGTCTGTATCTGGCGGTTTTGTCACGGGCACACCGCCACTATCTGGACGGTGAAAAGCTGACAGCCCTGGCAACAGGCGCACTTCCTCCGGAGGAAAAGCTCGGTCGGTTTCTGGAAATGTTCATCTCAAAACTGAATGAAGGAAATGGCTGGCACGGGCGGGTATTTGCGCGGGAATTGCTGGCACCTTCAGTTCAACTCACCGATTTTGTGAACAGCGAAGGAATGGGGAAAATACAGGCGGTGCGGAAAATTGTCAGTGAAGCTGCCGGGATCAGCGAAGACGATCCTGCATTACTGCCCTGCATGTTAAGTGTGGTCGCACCCTGCATGATGTTGATCGTGGCAGGTAACAGAATACCCGGACCGGTGAGAGAAATTGCGGCGATGCAGACTCAGGCACTGACCGACCACTTTAAGCGTTTTTCACTGGCGGGGCTGAAGGCAGTCAGAGACGTTAATCACAGCATTTGAAAGATAACAGACATAATTACGTAATCCTGTCCTTACTTTCATGCTTGTGCAGGGCCTGTATCCGGCATACCTGAGAACAACTGTAACCGGTTGCTTCCGCTGTTTCCTGAATGCTTAATTTTTTTACCGTACGATAATACAACACCTTCTGATGTCGTTCGAAATCAGCCTGCTTACCACGGTATTTCCCCATCGTATGTGCTCGCGCGATCCCCTGTTTCTGACGCTGACGGCGGCTTAGCCAGTCTTTATGTGACATAGCCGCCATCAGGTCTATCAACATATTGTTGATAGCTGTAATAACAGCACGCGCTATCGGGTCTGTTTGCGAAGGGTCCTTATCTGACAGTGCCTGCCATGATGTGGGCACATCAAGACTGACAATTCGCAGCTCATGTTGTTCTATCTGTTTTTTTAGCGTCATCCAGTCGCTGTTGCTGAGACGTGTCAGGCGGTCTATCTGCTCGACCAGCAAAATATCATTGTGGTGACTGTCCATCAGTAAGCGCCCAAGTTCCGGGCGGTCAAGTTTTGTTCCGCTGATGTTCTCCCGGTAGTAACTGGCGATTTTATGTCCTCGCTCCTGAACGAATTGCTCCAGCATCTCTTTTGCCCGATCGGCGAACTGATCTTCCGTCGATGCTCTTAAATAAGCTCTGATGAACATTTTTTCACCGCATTATCGCATTTAGGTTATTGCATTTAATCTATCGCATTTAGGTTATCTCATTCATTGTGTGTCGTCACGTTTTGGTTATGGCTTCAGGGTGTACCCTTATGCGATAACCATTTTTGTTAAAAATACCGCATCGGATAATTTATGAGGGAAACTATATGGCAAGGAGGCAGATTCTTTCTCTGTCGGAAAGAGAATCATTACTGGCATTGCCAGACGATGAGTTAACGCTGACCCGGATGGCCTATTTCAGTGAGCATGATCTGGCGCTTATCTGTGCTCACCGTAAACCCGCCAGCCGTTTTGGTTTTGCCGTCCTTCTTTGCTATCTGAAAAATGTTGGCTTTGCCCCGGATAAAAAAATCCCACCCTCTGATGCACTGCTGAAACATATCGCCAGCAGGCTAAATCTTACCGGTGATCTCTGGCCTGCTTACCTTTCCGGCAGGGATACGACCCGGCGCGAGCATTTAACCGAACTGTACCGCTATCTTGGCGTGAAGGCATTTACCGGCAAAATACAGCAGGACTGTATTACACACCTGCTGTCGATGGCGACGCGTACTGATAAAGGTATTCTCCTGGCCGAAGAGATGCTGGTCTGGCTCCGGCAGAACAACGTGATAATCCCCGCGATTGATGTCGTGGAGCGTACCTGTGCTGAGGCCATGGCAGGCGGCGATAAAATCGTATTTCAGACTCTGAATGCCCCGTTAACTCCGGCTCACAGGGATGCCCTGGATCGTTTACTTGAGTCATCGGATAATCAGTCTTCCAGGCTGACATGGCTTCTGCAACCGCCGGGTAAAATCAATGGTAAGAACGTGCTGCAACATCTTGATCGGCTCAGCAGCGTTGAATCGCTGGCATTACCGGAAGGTATAGATCGTACCATTCACCAGAACCGGTTGCTGAAACTGGCGCGGGAAGGCCGGAAGATGAGTAGCCGTGATTTGACCCGATTTTCAGCAACCCGGCGTCATGCGATCCTGGTGTGCGTGCTGGAAGAAGCCAGAGCCACACTGACAGACGAAGTGATTGAGTTGCATGAGCGAATGCTGAACAGCCTTTTCAGCAAAGCCAAAAGAACACAGGCAGAGCGCCTTCAGCAGACCGGAAAGCTGATCCAGTCAAAACTGAGGCAGTACATCGATGTCGGTCAGGCGCTGTCTGATGCCCGCGATTCCGGTGACGATCCATGGCTCGCAATAGAAAATATACTCCCATGGCCTGAATTTGTCGCCAGTCTGGAGGAAACACGCCATCTCGCCAGAAAAAATAATTTTGACCCGCTGCATATTATTACCGAGAAATACAGCATATTACGGAAATATGCCCCACGCATGTTATCCACTTTACAGTTAGTCGCAACCCCGGCAGCGCAACCTCTGGCTGATGCGCTGGTTGTGATCAAGGATATGTACCTGAAGCACTCACGTAAAGTTCCGGCGACTGCGCCGCTTGAGTTTGTCCCTGAAAGCTGGCACAGGGTGGTGATTACACCTGCGGGTATTGATCGGCAGTATTATGAATTTTGTGCGCTCAGCGAGCTTAAGGGAGCGTTGCGCTCCGGGGACATCTGGGTTAAAGGCTCACGGCGCTACAAAAATTTTGATGATTACCTCATTCCCGAAAAGGACTTTGACAAACTCACTCCGGCGCTGCCACTGCCCGTATCTGCTGATTACCATGAGTACATTACCAGCCGTATGACCCTGCTTCAGTCCAGACTTGAAGAGGTCAATGCCATGGCAGCCCTTGGTGAACTGCCCGATGTGGAAATTTCCGACAGGGGCGTAAAAGTCTCTCCGCTGGATAACTGCGTACCGGCGCAGGTTTCACCGCTGGCAGAGCTGGTTTACAGCATGCTACCGCGCCCTAAAATCACGGAAATTCTCGATGAGGTAAACGGCTGGACGACGTTTACCCGACATTTTTCGCATATAAAAAATGACATTACCCGTCCCGATACCCGCCTGCTTCTCACCACCATTCTTGCGGATGGCATCAATCTTGGCCTGACAAAAATGGCAGAAGCCTGCCCCGGGAGTACCAAATCATCACTTGAAGATATTCAGGCATGGTACATCCGCGACGAAACCTATTCAGCCGCCCTTGCAGAACTGGTAAACGCGCAGGGGAAAAGGCCGCTGGCGGCATTCTGGGGAGACGGGACAACATCATCATCAGATGGACAGAATTTCAGAACAGGCAGCACTGGCCGCTACGCAGGACAGGTTAACCCGAAATATGGGCAGGAGCCCGGACGACAGTTTTATACCCATATTTCGGATCAATACAGCCCGTTTTACACCTGCATAATAAGTCGGGTCAGGGATTCAACCCATGTTCTCGATGGCTTGCTGTACCACGAAAGTGACCTGAAAATCAGGGAGCATTACACCGATACCGCGGGTTTCACCGATCATGTCTTTGCCCTGATGCATCTGCTGGGATTTGCGTTCTGTCCGCGAATCAGGGATCTCCATGACAAGAAGCTGTTTATCAAAGGGAAAGCAGACCAGTACCCGGCGCTTCAGTCACTGATATCAACGACCAGCCTGAACCTGAAAGAGATCGAAATTCACTGGCGTGAAGTGTTGCGTCTGGCAACCTCGATAAAGCAGGGAACAGTGACGGCATCCCTGATGCTGAAAAAGCTTGCCAGCTACTCAAAGCAAAATGGACTTGCCAAAGCACTGAGAGAAATTGGCCGTATTGAACGAACGCTGTTTATGATCGACTGGTTCCGCGATCCGGCACTTCGTCGGCGGGTCCAGGCGGGACTGAATAAAGGAGAAGCCCGTAACGCGCTGGCGCGCGCGGTATTCCTGCACCGTCTGGGTGAAATCAGGGATCGTAAACCGGAAAATCAGAGCTATCGCGCCAGTGGACTGACGCTGCTGACGGCAGCTATCTCGCTGTGGAATACCGTCTATATGGAAAGAGCGGTCGATGCCCTGAAGCGTAAAGGGGTGAAGATCAACGATCAATTGCTGTCGCATTTGTCCCCGCTAGGCTGGGAGCATATCAATCTGACAGGCGATTATATCTGGAAAAGCAACCGGATACCGGCTTCCGGTAAGTTTCGTCGGTTGAGACCC